>CAYJUT010000089.1:0-3634 GCA_964373415.1 uncultured archaeon
GAACCCATAAAATCATCCGGAATCTTTCATGAGTTAACTATATATTCATGAGTTATAGTTAACCCAGTAAAGATTTCGGATATGATTTACTGGGTTAACTATATGTGACCAACTTGTGTAATAACCAGAATATTAAGTTGGTCAGCTATAACTATATATTTTAGTTAATTTTAAATCCGCAAAAATGTCTGTTGTTAATTTTTATTGGGGCATTTTTCCAGTATTTTCATAGCATCGTTTAAAATTGTTATTTCAGGTTCGCCTATTTCAGATTTTCTTTGTTTCACATCCCAGTTTTTGATGCCAACATATTTACCATCATTAAAAGTTGTAACAAAATCGGCATGATCGTCTCCCAGGTTATCACCAGTTACTATGAAACTGATTTGAAGAGCTGCTTCGGCGTGTGGCCATCCATCTTCAATATTGGGGAATTTATACGGATGTTTCCTTCCGATATCGAATTTATATTGGCCCGGATTTATTTGGCGCGAGCGAATTAGCACATCAACCGGCTTTCCGTTTAAGTTTAGAGAACCCTCACAAACGTAGCCTTTGTCATTTTTGGGTTTCACAGATTCTGGCATTTGCTGTGCATTTGAATAAGATGAAAATAGAAACGTGTAAGCAGTCAAGAAAATAGCTGGTAGTGATATTTTTTCAAATCTCATATTATAGGACTATTGTTAAAATATTTAATCCTATTTTACATCACAATAAAATTACTGAATAGGCTCTGTTGAAAACCTAGTGAAAAGCAGCGACGTGAGGAGTATTGTGTTCCCACAATACTCCTAGCTGACCTATACGTCAATAGACGTATAGGTCTACGTCGCTGCTTTTCTTTGAGCATTTCAACAGAGCTACTGAATACTATAAAGAACTGAGAACCTGGTTGGCGTGGTCGCTGACATCAACATTGCCGATTATTTTTTCTATCCTGCCGTTTTTTATTAAGAATGTCGTCCTCTTGATGCCCAATATTTACGGCCGTACATGCTCTTCTGAGCGTAGGCACCGTATTTCTTGCAAACTTCTCCCTTTGTATCGGCAAGGAGCGGAAACGGCAGCGAGTATTTTTCCGCGAATTTCTTGTGGCTTTCCTGGGAGTCCATACTAATTCCGAGTATAATCATTTTCGATTTCAGTTTTGAGAAATTGTCCCTCAGGTTGCATGCCTCTGCTGTGCATCCCGGTGTGTTGTCGCGTGGGTAGAAATAAAGCAGTATAATTTTTCCCTTAAAATCTGAAAGTTTTTTTATCTTAGATTCATTGAAAACTGCCATCTTCATTTATGCAAACAATGAATCCGGGACCCTGTCGTTGACAAACCCGCGACTTCGTGCAAAAGACTTCCAGAGAAGTCTTTTGGCGACTCAGGTTGAGCAGAGCTCAGCTTCGAGTTAGCCGTGGGATATATTACCAACGATTTGATGTTGCCCTCTTCATCAGGCAGTTTGAAATCCGGGGCTTTGTTGTCTTCTTTGAGCATTTTCATCACGTATCTTGGACCAGCCTCTGCCGTTGTACCTGAACCATGGCGTTTCGCTCCATTTATGGCCATCATCGCGTATCATTTGCAATTTGTACTCATCTGTTTCAGGTCTGGATAATTTCTGACATATTTCATACGCACGGCCACGAGCTTGTGAATAAGTCATGTCATTTACTGGAGCGACATGTATTCCTTTATTTTCTATGGGTAAAGTGGAATGCATGAGCATGATTTTGTCTGCGCCTCGTCTTATCCATATTTCTGCCTGGTATGTCTTCATGAATTTTTAGAATTATGCCAATTTATTTAAATTCCTAAAGCCAGCTTAACGTCCTCATTGGGCTCCCACTTTGGCTCGAACACGACTTCTATTTGAACGTCGCTTGCGCCGGCTATCTCTTTCACCTTTGTCTTGACGAGGTCGAGAAGCGCGGGGCCGTAGGGGCAAAATGGAGTAGTAAATGTCATTTTTATCTTGACGTTCTCGCCGTCCACGTCAATATTATAGATTAAACCAAGGAACCAGACATTCAATTCCAGTTCAGGGTCGTTGCACTGCTTCAGCGCATCTATTACTTTTTCTTTGTCGACTGCCATAAGAATGAATAAGTTGGAAATTATTAAAAGAAATAAATCTTTGCAGTTACACCGTTGGTATTGCGACGGCTGAAACATATGCGATTGCCAACCACGCTGCCATAAATGCTGCAATTAGTAGTATGATAAGAACCGGCACGATTATGACTCCTATTGCTCTTCCGGTGCTCAACTTATGAAGTATAGAAAGCCCCTTTACTATGAGGTAGAGCACCCATACCGTAATTCCAAGCAGCAAC
Source organism: uncultured archaeon (assembly GCA_964373415.1). Lineage (GTDB taxonomy): Archaea > Aenigmatarchaeota > Aenigmatarchaeia > GW2011-AR5 > GW2011-AR5 > GW2011-AR5. Next base: position 2,332 of record CAYJUT010000089.1, read on the forward strand.
AAGCCGCCTATCACCATTCCGCCGAGTCCGAAGGCGAAGAATATCCAAGGTATCCAGCCCAGAAGGGATGAGGGCGTGGATGCGTACACGAATGTTTTGTACGTATTTTCATACCCGCCCTTGCCGCCGAACAGCAGCACAAAAAGGTGGAAAAATCCGTATATAATAAAGCTGAATATCAGACCCATTATCCAGAACATGATTATTGCGACAAATCCTGTTCCCGGCCCGGACAATCCATTAAGACTTCTCATGGCAGGGTTGAAAAAATAATTGAGCACCGATGAAATAGGCGATACGACAACAAGATACATGAACGGAGCTTTCAGTCCTTTTTCCGTTTTGATTGTATTAAAAAATTTTGTTGGATTCCTGAATACGCCCTCTGCCCTGCCGACTATTGACATTTCTTTTTTTGGCATGTTTATCTTAGATTCATTGAAAACTGCCATCCTCTTGTGGCAATGAATCCGGGATCCTATCGTTGACAAACCAACGACTTCGTACAAAAGACTTCCAAAGAAGTCTTTTGGCGACTCAAGTTGAGCAAAGCTCAACTTCGAGTTAGTCGTGGGTCATATTTACCAACGATTTGATTTCATCCCTAGGCTAACTATTATAGCCTCATCAACTTCCTTCATCTTCGACAACAATAATCTTCCATAGATTTTAATTATGCGTTGCTTATCAATAGTTCTTATTTGATTCAAGAGAATTGTAGATTTTTCTTTGAGTGGCGAATTTGTTTTGTCTATCTCAACATTGGTAGGGAATTTTTTTGAAAATATCTTGGACGTAACGGGTGCTATGATTGTAGTGGGGCTTAGCTCATTACCCGTATCATTCTGTATTACCAAAACAGGCCGGGTTTTGCCTTGTTCCGAGACTATAGCTGGGTCAAGATTTACAAGTATTATATCTCCGCGCTTCACTTCTTTGGCCATTTAGCATCAGCTTTTTCAAATTCCTTGTTCAATTTGATCAATTCTTCGCGCATTTCTATGTAGCCCTCAGCTAGAAGCTGTTTCCTTTCTGAATCTTCCTTTTTCTCTATGTGTATTATAAGGTCATCTTTTAGCGTAATTTTCTGCTGTTCAATTATTTTTTTGGGTATTATAATGCCTATAGAATTTCCCCATTTCTTTGGCTTTGCAGTAGTTTCCATATTTATCAAGTATAACTAATGTATAACTAATATTTAAAGATATCAAAATGTTATCTTAGATTCATTGAAAACTGCCATCTTCGGATGGCAGATGAAACACAATGAATCTGGGATCCTATCGTTGACAAACCCACGACT
>CAYJUT010000090.1:0-3558 GCA_964373415.1 uncultured archaeon
GTATTACTTCCCTGTGAGCTATACATGGTGAAGCTTTGCTTCACCTGTACAGGCGAAATGAAGTTTCGCCATGTATGTGAATCCAGAAAACATGTCGGGATTCTTTTCTGGGTTCACTATAACTATAAAATGGCATGAACACAAACAAATATGAACGGTTACCTCAGGTATTATTATGGCAAAAAAAGAAAAGAAAAGCAACAAGAAAAAAAGCTGGACACGTGAAGCTGCCGAGGTCGTGATCGCGTTTGTCATAGCATGGCTTGCCTATCAGGGGCTTGCATTCGCCGCTGGCACCCCGCTACCCATAGTTTCCGTTGTTTCCGATTCAATGTACCATGACAATTACTTTGAAAGCTGGTGGGCCGGAAACGGAAATTTTTACCGGAGTATAAACATAAACAAGTCCGAATTTAGGAGCTTTCAGGCGCCCAACGGTCTTTCACGCGGCGATCTTTTATTTGTGGTCCGGCCAGACAGCCTGAAAGTCGGTGACATCGTGATTTATGACAGGCTTGATAGGCTCGTCATTGTGCACAGGGTTATAGAAATCGGTGAAAATCATATAGTTACAAAAGGCGACAGCAATCCGGTACAGGATCAGACAATAAACATCAGCCAGGTGCAGGGCAAGATGGTCTTCGCGATACCAGTACTGGGGTACCCGAGGTTTATTCTGCATCTAGTGGGGATATAGAGTTCCGGTGCCCTTCTCTAGATACTCTTTTATATTGTTTTGTGAATCCAGGGAGTGCGTCCTCTATTGTCATTAACTGAAACGAAGTAGCAATAAGTACTCTAAAATCATCTGGATTTATGTAACCATCAAGAGATGCCTTTGCTGCATTTTCAAACAATTTATGAGTCCCGTTCATTGCAGCACTTTCTTGAACCACTAAAACTCTTCTACCCTCTACATCCTTTTTATTAAATCTATAACCGCGACGATATGTATGTATTGTTACATCTCTGCCTCTTACGCGCAAGGAAGCTGCTAAGGCACCGGCGTATTCTATACCAGTTGGGTATACCCCATATACTGCTATATCTCTTTGGGGTTCCGCGTAGCTATCTAAGATTCCAAGGTTTGCTTCGCTAGTACATGTGAGAATGGCCTCTGCCCTTGCCCTTTCTATTGGCAATAATTTAGTCACGGCTCTCGCCTCTCAAGACCCCTTTTACAAAATCAGCATCAGTTTCGATTCTTTTTGTTACCGTTGATGTTTTGCCAATCTCTTCCAGTTCCGGCGATTTAATGAATTTCATTGCAAGCGTTGCATAGCTAGCTAGTAAGCCTTGTCTGCGTGGTGCATGCTCGCGTTCACTTATTCGCGGGATCATGCCCAGTTCTTCAAGATCCATGTAAGCTGCTGGCGCTATACTCCTCATGTATCTTCTTACGCCTACATATCTAGGAAATTCTCGCGCGGCTGCAAAATTTGACAACCCTATATCATCATTTTCTGTTGTCATTAGATAAACTAAACTTCTGTGACTGTCTGGTATAATTCTTTCATGTATCCCATATAGGATACCGGCTACCCCGCTCACTGCACTTAGACCTGTGTGTACGCTGTTTTCAACTGCTATGAAATCCATAGTTTCGTCATCTCCTGTATAATCTTCTAGACCTTCTAAGAATCTAATTCCAAGTCTTACATCAATAGAGCCGCTCATGTCAGCCTTGCTAGCTGTGAAAGTGAAAGCGGGAGTTTCATATTTATTAATAGCATCAAGAAATGCGTACATCTCTCTTTCACCGCTGTAATCCATGCCAAAGAAGTGAACTTTTCTTCCAGTAAAATATCTATTCACATCAGATGCCAACTCTTTCAATGAATTCCTTTGTAAATTTGTCATGCCCATCACTCTAAAAACCTTATGCTATCAATCACGCCGTCACCATCTTTGTCAAGGCCTTCTACTATCATTGCTATTGTATTACCACTTGAACTGTCAGATATATCACTGGCGTGTTGCGTGACAGCAATGATAGAAGCCTGAACACCACGGATTCCTATACCTGAGATTACAAGTATCTTTTTATGCTTATTCCACGGGTTTTCGCACTTTACTATGATCCCTACTCTTGGTGCGTCATATGTAGATTTTGATAGTTTTGAGACTATCTCATAGCCTTTTTCATAGTCAAAACATATAGGAAGTTTAGAATTCAGCCTGTTTATGATTGTATTTGATTTAGGTTCTCCGAACAGTATCAAATTTTCTTTTAAGTCGTTACTGTCAGTGTTCGTATCAAACTTATAATCAATTAAATTTTTATCTTTTACAAATTTTCCTAGTAAGAATGCCAAGTTTATAATATGAACACCGTCTCGAGATCCCATGTCAAATTTTCCGTGGGGATAAGGATCGCCTACAATTATCTTTGAATTTAATACGCCGCTATTCACGAAAGGCTTGAAAAATTCTTCAACGCGCGGATTGTGTACAAAATTCGTATTTTTCGTCTCATAGCCTTTTTCGTATAGCTTTGTCGCAATTACAGGCGATACGAGTTCGAATATTTTAGCTGTCATGCCATAGCGGTGTTCGATGCCATTTAATCTGACTATGCCGGCGTCTTTCATCTTTCGTAAATGATAATATATTTTCTGTTCATTCTGACCCAGTTTTTTTGCCACATCCATAGCACAAATAGGGTGTTTTGCCAGCTCGTTTATTATACGTACTGCAAGTTCATTCGAAAATATGCCCAAGTGCTTGGATTCAAGCATAAGTGAGTCATATATACGCTGGCTACCGCCCCCATTTTCGACCAACAAAGTTTTCATAAACCATACCTTTCGTAAAAAACGTATAATATGTCTATTATACTACTTTAATAGAACCATAAAAGTTCTTAAAGCTTTTTGATCTGTTTTTTAATATTGCGAATTAGATCCTAATAACATATATAAAGAAACTCTTAAAAATCAACAAAAACACGAAAATTTTCATTCGTTTCTTCAAAGTTCCTTATAAGGTTTGTTCCACCCTTCTGTGTTAGACGTGATTAATATGAACGAAGAGGGGTTCGTCGAACTCTTGAAGGTGCTTCGTTTCATGAAATCCAACGACGAAAAAAGTTTCGATGTGAACCGATTCATGAGCGCAGATCTTACGCAAGAGCAAAGTAGACGATTGGAGAAAGAGTTTAAACAAGTAAAAAAATCTGTGCTCGAGGTACCGTACAATTACTTCGAGATGGACTATTTTTGAATTCAAAAAGAATTCAAAAAGAATTCAAAAAGAAATCAAAAGATTTCGTTTTTGGGGTGATAAAAATGAAAAAAATAAATATACCTAAATGCCATGGACGTCAGATGAACGTGATTCTGGATCTGGGAAGATTTTTGGAAGCTCGCTGCGACATATGCAGCGAGGTGGTATACGTAAAGAAGATTGAGGTTCCAAAGCCTCAGCTAATCAGCGACTAGTTTTGCGGCAACAGTGAAATTACTTGCAACGAACTGGCCAGGCGTATATATAGAGGGTAAAGTATTGACGCGGCGCGTAATGCGCATAGCATTCTAATACTTTATCTAGTAATTTATC
>CAYJUT010000091.1:0-3380 GCA_964373415.1 uncultured archaeon
TTTCAGTTCTTCTTCCAGCTGTTCCTTGGTTACGAATTCCTGTTTTATCGGGCTAATAAGATCAAGCATCCTCTCTATTTCTTTCAAGTCCTGCTTGCGGGCAAACTTTATTGCCTGTTTATTCAGCTTATCCAAACTTCCGTTGAGCTTTGTCAGTTCGTCTGTAAGGGATCTTATAGTGAGATCAAGCTCTGCAAACTTTGAATTCATCTTCTTTATTCTTTCAATAGACATGTTTTCAGAAGTATTGAGCCTGTTTTCCATCGCGTCCAGCCTTTGCTCCAGAGCGCGCAGGCGCCTTGAGTCCTCGTTGCTGCGGCGCACAAGCTCCTGAACTATCACGCTATAATTAGTCGGGTCGGCCATGCTTCTATTATGCAGAAGGGTGTATTTTAAGATTTTTGAATTTGTAATATAAGATTTAATCAATTGTGAGCTCTCGATTTTTTACAGCGTCCCAAATACCTATAGATCTAAGTTTGACTAATTTCTGTATTCTCGAGCCTTCAGGACAAGTATAATGATTTCGACCACTAACATGGGCAATAAGCCTAGGTTGATATTTTTCGGCTAATTGTTGTATATTGTGCGCCATTGCGAAATTGCTTGTCTCTAAATACAATTCTTGTGTTTCTTGAGGCAATACATCAGGTAGCCCAAAATTATGTAAAACTATTTCACCATCTGGAGGGAGAATTCCAAAAACACTTAGATCGGTGTGTATAGAATCAGGATGATGATTTAAAGGGCCTGGAGCGCATAAGAAATATTCCCTATACGAATCAGTAAGAAAAACAGGAAATCGTCTAAATGCATATTCAATAAATGCCTTTTCCTCACCTTGAACACTTCGTCGTAAACATGCACCATCATCGGTCAAAATACTAAGCAACCAATCATCGATATGTTCCAATTTGGCAAATACCGGACCATCCATCTTTCGTCTTTGACGAATGTATTCAAATATAGAAGGTTTTATTTCAGAAGTATATTCCATTGTTAAAAAATCGGGAGAATATTTGTCAAGTTTTGCACGTACTGCACTTTCAGCCGATACTTGATGCTCTGTTGCGAAGTACACTATTTCTGTCATCGCCAATAGTATGAAGTCAAGATTTAAAAACCAATTAATAAACTTTGACACTAATTATAATCATGGTTTACGAGTACGAGTACGACGAAGAGACGCAGAAGATGAGGATAAACTGTCTCGGCGGATTGTACGGTGACTCTATCGAAGACTACAGCGCGTGCATGGCCACCACGATAGACAAGCTGCTTGAGCTGAAAAAAGTTGTTCGTATAGTATTCGCCGGCACACGGGAATACGAATACGATTTCTCCGAGTCGAAAATGCTGCTGGAAATTGCTCTGGCAATAGACAGAATCGTAAAAGAAAAACGCATATCCATCAAGAATATCGTGATAGCAGGGTGCGAGAACGATGCCGCTGAGCGCTACAAATTCCTGCAGCAACTTCTCAACGATCTTCGATTCGACCCGATAGACGCGTACAGGCTGCTTCTGCGGGAGATAAGACGGACCAGAATAAGGGCTGAAAGGGAGACAATGCTGAAGAAAAAATGTTATGAACACTACCTCGCTAACTCACTTACGCCGATAGCGGTGATACTTGACAACTGCCGCCTCGTACAACTTGCAAAGCCGAACCTGACCGAACACAAGGACAGGTCGCTTTATAGAAAATTATTCCATCCAACGATACGCCCGAATTTCATTTACACCCGATACATATCATTGCCGCCTGCAAATGCAGAGCTGCTCGAAAGGTATACGGTGGGCGACACGGTGATAGAAATGTACAACATACCTGGCAATGTAAGAAAACTTTACCACATAATACCGCCCGAATTTCGTCTGAACGAAGTTGAATATTCGATGCTCGACACGGCACGGCGCTACCTCGGCCGTCACGAACCGCGGGAAGGGGAACTGGAACAGCCCGAGCGGATAAGAGAAAATCTTTTCCGCATAGGAATGGACATGCTGCGTGACCTGGCGGCAGAGCACGAGATTCCGGAGAAAAGACTTAACGAACTCGCGAGCATACTGACGCGATACACAGCAGGTCTGGGGATACTTGACCTGATGCTGCAGGATGAAAAAATACAGGACATAGAAATAAATTCACCGGTAGGGCAGTCACCTGTCTACTTGTTTCACGGGGACCACCAGGAGTGCGAGACGAACATCGTACCGAGCAGGGAAGATGCTGAATCATGGGCCACTAGATTCAGGCTGAAAAGTGGGAGGCCCCTTGACGAGGCGAATCCGGTTCTAGATACGGAAATAGAAGTACCGGGCGGCCGCGCAAGGGTCGCTGCAATAACGCGCACGTTATCGCCGGATGGATTAGGGTTTGCATTTCGTCGCCACAGGGACAAGCCGTGGACGCTGCCGCTTTTCATAAACAACAAGATGATTGATTCGTTCTCGGCCGGGTTGATGTGGTTCCTCATAGACGGCTCGCGAACGCTGTTGATTGCTGGAACGCGATCGAGCGGAAAATCCTCACTTTTGGGCGCGCTGATGGTCCAGATAATGCCCAAGCTCAGAATAGTCACTTTGGAGGACACATTAGAGCTCCCGGTAGAACAGCTCCGTAATTTAGGTTATAACATACAAAGCCTAAAATCGCGTTCCGTAATAACTAATGTCGAGACTGAATTGCCAGCTGAAGAAGGACTAAGAACAGCACTGCGTCTTGGTGATTCTGCGCTAATAGTGGGCGAGGTAAGAAGCCGAGAAGCTATTGCTCTGTACGAAGCAATGAGAATCGGCGCACTTGCGAATGTAGTTGCTGGTACGATACACGGTGACAGCGCTTACGGTGTGTTCGACAGAGTTGTAAATGACCTCGGCGTTCCGCCGACGAGCTTCAAGGCAACCGACATGATACTAATCGCAAATATGCTCAAGAGTCCCGACGGTCTACAATCCTTCCGCCGTTGTGTGGAGTTAACGGAAGTGCGCAAGCATTGGAGAACCGATCCAGTAGAAGAAGGTGGATTCGTCAACCTTCTCGACTACTCGGCAAAGGACGACGTACTAAGACCATCGAAGACGCTCCTGATGGGCGAGTCGCAGGTGCTAAATGACATTGCACTTCGCGTTCGTGAATGGAAAGGAAATTGGGATTCTGTGTGGGAAAACATTCAGCTGCGCGGCAAGATATTCCAGACGATAGTAGATTACGCCAATGTGAACAAGCGGCCTGACCTGCTCGAGGCTGAGAACGTTATCAAGTCAAATTCGCACTTTCATCTCATAAGCAACGACGTTAAAGAGGAGCTGGGCAATATGGACAGCAGACTGATTTACGACCGCTGGCTGCAATGGCTGAGGAAAAATTACTAAGC
>CAYJUT010000092.1:0-3350 GCA_964373415.1 uncultured archaeon
TTCATTGCCACAAGAGGATGGCAGTTTTCAATGAATCTAAGATAATCAAGATCATAAATATAGCTGGATTTTAACATTATCCATAGGTTTATCATGCAAAGAAATCTTTTTATTCTGGCCATGTTAAGTGATGATATGGAAATAAAAGAGATCCTAATGCACCAATCATTTTCAATAAATACACCAGACCCTTACATGTTTTCGTTAAAACTAATGGAAGAGTTATCAAAGGACGTGAAGCTTGTCGAGAAGAAAAATGAATATGAAACAGATGGCCCACACCACAGATCTATTGTAGTATTCGAGGCTGTGGATACCATAGATAATTTTTCTAAAGTCTTATTCAAATTCGATCTTGTAGGTGATGACGGGCTGCTAAGAGCAGACGTATCTGGCCTGTTAAAAATGCACGTCGATGAAAACGGCTTCTTTGGCCAGGTGTTCTCGGATTACTATGTTAGGACAACATTTCCTATTCTCAGAAAAATATCAGGAGAAAAAATAGACTTCTTCAGTAAGAAAATAGACGATTTGTTTGCGGGTTAATGCATTCTTCTTTAATGCTTTTTTCTTAATTGTTCAAGCAACTCGGAAGCCCTCGCTACACTTATCTTATTCTCAGAGAGCATAATATGTGTTATTTTGGGCACTTCCTCATGAGTTGCCCCAGCAGCCATTGCTATGTTGTTTGCGTGTAATTTCATGTGGCCCTTCTGTATGCCTTCTTTTACCATTGCCCTCATCGCAGCGAAATTATTTGCGAGGCCGATGCATGCCGCTATTTCTCCGAGTTCTTTCGCATGTTTTACTCCAAGTATCTTGAGCGAAATTTTTGCTATTGGGTTTGAATTTGTACTACCGCCAACGATACCTGTTACCATAGGTAGTTTTATTTTCCCTACGAGATTGCCATGCTTGTCTTTGTAGTATTCCGTCAATGGCTTGTAACCGTCTATTGCTGCGAATGCGTGTGCACCTGCCTCTGCAGCCCGAAAATCGTTTCCGACTGCTATAAGAACCGCGTCAATACCATTCATTATGCCCTTATTGTGTGTAGCGCATCTGAATGTGTCTGCCTGTGCAAAGGCGTAAGCATCCAGAATTCCCTCTATTATATCTTCACCTATCACATACTTTTTCCAAGTAGTCTCTGCGTATGCAAGACGGTAAATAGCTAGGTTTGAGATTATTTTCAGGACAGAACGGGCGCCTGTCAACTCTTCCAAAAATGGTGCAACCGATTCGCACATCGTATTAACGGCATTGGCACCCATTGCATCGGCAACATTGACAAGTATATGAACAGCAAGTATTTTCCCCCTAGAACTTTCGAGTTCTCGAACTTCTATATCTGTCAATCCGCCGCCAAGTTTGACCAGTGTCGAGTCTTTACTATTTGTAATTTCTTTTATTTTTTCTTTATGCGCCATTATCTTTTCTTTCGCATCATTGTCAAAATCCATGAGTTGTATTTGACCTATCATAATCGGTTCATCGCTATGTGCCTTGAAGCCTGTTGGTCTTGCCAGCTTTGCTGCATTGCTCGCTGCAGCTACTACAGACGGCTCCTCTGTCGCCATTGGAACCAAAAGTTCGCGACCGTTCACTATAAAATTAGTTGCTATGCCAAGCGGCAGCTCTATTGTGCCTATAACATTTTCTATCATCCTGTCAGACGTGGACAGAGAAAGGCAGCCTGTTTTTTTTAAAGTATCTGCCTCGTCTTCTGTGAGTGAACAGACCTTTTTGACTATAGCAAGCCGTTCTTCTACGCTAAGTTCATAAAATCCTGATATATCGCTTTGCAATCAAAACAACCCTTACCGGCAGTTATAGTTCTCCAAGGAAATAGTGTGGATATTACACCTTGGGTACTATATGTGGGGCAAATGTATAATATCCCGTCCATTTATTTGCTTCACTATATATGGTGGCGTACCATGCAAAACTATAGACGTTACTTATTAAAGACTTCTTAGACTGTCTTTCTTAAGAAATTTTATCTATTTCCACATGTCCCCTATGGAAATTTCATTAGTCTGATACAACAGCGGTCTTTTTCGTCTTCTATAACTGACCATGATCAAAAAAATGGCTGTTATGGTGATTTCTGTCACAAACAAAACAACATTTATTGTTGGTAACATCTGCCAAACTATATGGAAATACGCCGCCAGAACGAGCAGCTTTGCCTTTGTGCGGATCTTAGACCCGTCAGGCATCGCTAACAACAATACTACAGGCACCACTGCTGCAGCTGTCGCAAGGGAAAAATAAGATCCCAAATACGGCTCTTTTACAATAAAGAAGTACATGACAAAAGCCGCTATGAGTGAGAACATGGCAGACGCAGCAATTTTCTTCCTGTCAAGAGTGAAATTTCTGTAAATTCCAGCCAGGCGTATGATGAACAACGGCCAGTATAGAAATCCTGCAAAGACCAACACAAAATACTCTATTCCAACTGTCATGCATGTCACCGGCTATATTTATATTGATCGTTCAATTAATAATAATGCTTGAGTCCTTATTACAGCCGAAATTAGCTGAAAAGAAACCATGGGATCTATTCTTTATATCATTATTTTTCTCGGTGATAGGAGTGGCTTTTGCCGTGCAGCTATTCCCGTCACAGGCATCCGTTTTCTCCGTTTCTTTAATAACTATAATGTTTATGCCTTTCTTTCAGAGAATGTTTGTAATTGAAGAGAAGAAAGACTACAAACTGCACAAGAATCTTCTCGTGCGCCACAAAGAACTTTTCTACTTTTTTGGTATATTCTTCATAGGCACTATAGTGGCGATGAGTTTTATCTACGTTTTCTTTCCGTCGGTACGCGATGCATTTTCACTACAGGAGAGTTGGTATAAGTCCCAGGGCAGACCAATAACAGGAAATGCTGTTGCTAATGAGGATTTCTCACTTTTTCTTGTCAACAATACTCAAGTGCTTCTAATGACATTTGCCCTGTCAGCAATATTTGGGGCAGGCGCCGTCTTCATACTTGTCTGGAATGCCTCTGTAATAGCCGTCTATACGGGATTTGTAATAAATAATTTCATAAAGAGTGGTGTATCGGCAGAACTTGCCTACGTGCTTGGTGTGCCTGCTGGTCTTGGATCTATAGCTCTGCATGGCATACCAGAAATAGCTGCCTATTTTGTTGGCGCGCTCGCAGGCGGGATGCTTTCAGTTGCTATCATACGCGAAAAGTTTAAGGGGCACTTCAAGAAAATTTTTATCGACTCGCTCATATTCCTAGCTCTTGCAGAAGTGTTAATAATATTTGCAGCTGTGCTAGAGGCTTACATATGAAATGCCCTTAATACCTGCGACTAACTCGAAGTTG
>CAYJUT010000093.1:0-3320 GCA_964373415.1 uncultured archaeon
GAGGATGGCAGTTTTCAATGAATCTAGGATAATAATTGATTGGTTCTAATCACTATTTTTTAATCAAGCGAGAAGAATGGCGGCGTTTCGGCTTTGATTACCCAACAGGATGGTCAACCTGTTCGTTGGTGCGCCAGTCGTCTGCGCAATCCCTGCAGCCTGCTATGGCCTCGTGATCATGTTTGACGGGCTTCTTGCAGAAAGGGCATAACAATTCGGACATATTTGCACAACCACCTATTCAAAAACATAAACGACGCGATTAACGCCTCTGACCCCGTTTGTTATCCTTGAACTAATGCGTGCAACGAAATCAGGATTCCACACGACACGGCCGTTTTTTCTGATGTTTATTTCTGCCGGATACAAATAGCTTCTATCGTCCCCCTGAACACCCACTGTCCTTATGTTAAGTATCCTGGCTTCGGCAAAATCGTAATCTAACCCGCTTCTTGAAAGTTCATCCCTTAATATCTCGTCAACTTCTATTGCAAGAGACTGCAGATATAACCTCGTCTCATCATCCATGCTATATGGAAAAACAGATTCTATTAATAGCTTTCAACAAGCTTTCAGTTAATTATCACGGATTTTATGTTGACCACTTCAAGCAGGCCATATCTTGACAGCTCACGGCCTATGCCGCTCTTCTTCACCCCGCCAAATGGCAGCCGAGGATCAGAGCGCACGTTCTTGTTGACGTACACACACCCGGCTTTTATTTTTTTAGCTAGCTTTTCCCCTTTTTCCAGATTTTTAGTCCATATAGATGCGCCAAGACCGTAGCTTGTGTCATTAGCAACAATAATGGCCTCCTCGTCGCTTTTCACCGTTATTATTGGTGCAACAGGGCCGAAGGCTTCCTCCCGCGCCACTGTCATGTCATTTGTAGCGGACATAATAGTCGGCTCAAAAAAATACCCTTTCCGTTCAGGCCGCTTGCCGCCAAGAAGTATTTTCGCGCCCTGTTTTACAGACTCATTTATCTGCCTTTCCAGCTGCTCACGCTGGCTGCTTCTTACAAGCGGGCCTATGTCAGTTTGCATGTCCATTGGGTCTCCAACTTTCATATTTTTGACTGCTTCAATAAATTTTTCAGTGAATGTATCAGCCACGTCATTGAGAACTATGAAACGCTTTGCGGCTACGCATGACTGGCCGCAGTTAAGGAAGCGTCCCGCGACGGCCCCTTTTATTGCCTTCTCCATGTCCGCGTCATTGAGCACAATAAATGGGTCGCTGCCACCAAGCTCGAGGATAACTTTCTTCAAATCCTTCATTGCGAGCTGTGCTATCCTGGAGCCTGCTTCTGCCGAGCCTGTTAGGGAAACGGCGTCCACATTTGCTTCAACAAGAGCGGTGCCTGTCGTTGAATCGCCTATCACAGTCTGAAAAACATTTTCCGGAAACTTACAATCCCTGAAAAGTTTTTCTATTGCCAGGCCGCCCGAATTTGGGGTAGTGCTTGATGGTTTGACGATCTGCACATTGCCTGCCACCAATGACGGTGCGGCAAACCTTACGATCTGCGACATGGGAAAGTTCCACGGCATTATTGAGCCAACAATGCCCAGTGGCTGGAAAGAAACATAGGATTTTGTAAATTCCGTCTTTATCTTCTCGTCCCTTAGCATCCTTTTCGCGTTCTTGCCAAAATAGTCGCAAATGGAGGAGCATTTCTCCACCTCACGCAGTGAGTCCTTTATCGGCTTGCCCATTTCCTGTGTTACGATGCCAGCCAGTTTTTCCTTCTTGCTAAGCAGTTTCCTGCCCAGCTTTCTTATGAACCTTGAGCGCTCTTTCACGTCGACTTCTTGCCATGTCTCGAAGGCTTTTCTTGCCTTTGCCGCCACATTATTTACATCACTAGCAGACATTATTTCATATTCTGCTATTCTCTCTTCGGTAGCCGGGTTAATTGTTGAGAATTTCATGGTATTATTATAAAATGAGCAAATAAAAGAACATCTTTTATCTCTTTGCTGACACAGTTAATCATGATACTTGTTACTGGGGCCAGTGGCTTTGTCGGCCGGCATTTAGTCAGTCAGCTGACGCCAAAAAATAATGTCAGGTGCCTGGTGAGGAGCACCAGTAGTGTCGCGGGCCTTGAGGGCTGCGAACTGGTAAAAGGCGACATAACAGATATAGATTCTCTTATCAACGCGACAAAGGATGTCTCTGCAGTTATTCATCTGGTTGCCGCTCTCGGCGCTTCAAGCTATGTCGAAAACTATAAAATTCATGTAACGGGCGCGAAGAATCTCATAGAGGCGTGCAAAACCAACAATGTCAAGAGAGTAGTGGTTGCAAGTTCTGTCGCTACTCTGGCCGAAAAGAAAAGCGATTACGGTGTAACTAAGGCCATGGCTGATGAGTTGTTTCTCAAGTCAGGCCTGGACGTCACAATACTAAAACCGGACTTCATTTACGGCAGGGACGGCAAAGGCTTTCTTACTCTGGTAAGCGTCATAAAAAACGGAAGATTTGTGCCGATAATAGGCAACGGCAGGTACAGGCGACAGCCTGTGCACGTTGACGACGTTGCAGCAGCATTGTTCAAGTCGCTTGGTGAAAAGGCCATAGGCAAAACTTACATAGTTGCCAGCCGGGATCCGATAGAATTCAACCACATGGTGGACATGATCGCGCGAGAGTTTAGCATTAAAAAAAGAAAAATTCACGTGCCAGTATGGCTTGCTTTGATCATTGCCAGGCTGATGTCTGTCAAGAAAAATCCTGGGCTTACAAGGACAGTCGTGTTTGGAATCGCGCAGGACCGCTATGCCGACATAAGCCCGCTTGTGAACGAACTCGGCGTGAAACCACGGAACTTTGAAGATGGATTGAAGGAAGCATGCAAAACCCTATAGATGTGCTGAACCGATAATCCTTGGCAGATCCTGCTTTGTGGAAGCTATCAAGAATTTTGTGTCCTTGTTATACGCAACGGGATTTTCGGTTTCGACTTCCAAAGGATCGACGGACTTCACTTTCGCTGCGATTGCTTGCAGTCCTGAAGAGACGAATACCTGATCATTCTCCTTCAGTTCATCAGCTTCAACGCCCTTCAGGTTTAGGCCGACACGCATGCCTGCTTCTGCCGAGTCGAAGTCCCTGTCCTGCGACTGTATTCCCTTTATCATGACTTCCTTGCCAAGCGGCTCCACAAGCACCTTGTCGTGCTTTTTCACGGTGCCAGATTTTATTATGCCCAATATGACCGTCCCGACGCTTTTCACGTCGAAATCAAATCGTTGGTAATTATAACCCACGGCTAACTCGGAGTTGAGCTCTGCTCAACCTGAGTCGCCAAAAGA
>CAYJUT010000094.1:0-1185 GCA_964373415.1 uncultured archaeon
TCATAATCGAAGAAAGTGACTGCTTCCTTTTCTAACCAAACTAGACTACGAGCCCACGAGAAATATTCAAACTTACTAATTTTTATAATGATTGCTTGGAAAGAAATTATATTTGTATTCATGAAACAACGGGGTTAATTCAAATTCTTTAATTATATCACTGAACTTATCTCTTATATTTCTGGTTAACTGAAGCATTTGGTTCCGTGTTTCGACTTCAAATTCTATTTCAAAATCCCACGAACCAACAAGTTTTATTACCCCAACAACATTCGAATTTGTTCTGAGATAATTTACTAATTGTTTTTCCTTCAATTCGGTTATATTCTGAAATTTTATAAGAGCCTTGTAACCAGAGTATGGTGTATTTTCTAAATGAATAAGCGGCTTGAATCCCTGTATAAATCCTGATTTCTTCATCTTCCTGATTCTGAGTACTACTGTATTCGCCGTTATGCCTATCCTTTTAGCGATTTCAGCAGAACCAATTCTTGCATCTTCAGATAAAAATTTTAAAATAGCTTTATCAATTTCATCTATTTTTACAGCCCTTTGTTCTTTAATTAAATATGATACTTTTTTAATTTCTCCTGTTTTCTTAGTAAAATAATTTCGTCCAAAATCTATAATACTAACAGTTGTAAGAATATCATAATTTTGTATTTGTTCTGGAAACTTATTTCTGAATTTTGTAATAATCTCATTATAATGTACTATATTCTTTGCCATGAAATTAACAAGTATATCCCATCTACCGCCACAGTCGACAAGCCACAAGACGTTCGGATGTCCCTTCAAGTAAGATACAATTTCTTTATATCTATGTTCATTTATGTTGCTAAATCTAATCATCGTTCTGTAGCTTGTATAACCCAATGCTGCGAAGTCTGCAACAGTATAAAATCCCCCTATAACGCCCCTGCGCTGCAAAGAACTAATTCTGTAGCTGACAACTTGTTGCGATGTGTTAAGTCTTTTGGCTATTTGTGATAGCGGCTGTCTAGCATCCTTTTCGAGTTCGTATAAAATATCCAAGTCGAGTTTGCTAAGCTTATGCATTTGTAAAATCTATATAGAAAAGCTTTTATCTTTGTAATAACGTAATTTTATCTTCTATTTTATTAAGAATACAAAATTTTCACTAAATAGTTTTAAATCTTGATAAGTAAAATAACATAATCATGC
>CAYJUT010000094.1:1285-3315 GCA_964373415.1 uncultured archaeon
TCTATTGTTATAGTTATGAGAGTTTCTTTTGTTAACCCACCGAATACAACATCACTTCACTTAGCTAAACCTGGAACTTACGTGGCCCAGAACGTAGGTGCTGAGTTTTTAATTTTGCCGCGTATACCATTTGAAGTTTTGGCCTCTGCGCCGCCAGATTTTGAAAGAGATTTGGTTTTGCTTGATTTTGAGTGGTATAAAGAACCTAATCTGAGCAAAGAAGACTTAGTGGATATAGCAACTGCAAATCACCCAGATATAGTATGCACTACGCTTATTTCGCAAGCCAGTGCGGATACAATACATTATTTGACTGGGCAAGTTAAGCAAAGATTGCCCGATACAAAAATAGTAGTTGGAGGACAAGCTGTCTCGCACTTGGGCAGAAAGATTTTCAGATACTGTCCAGCAGTTGATATAGCATCTTTGATAGATGCAAGCTACAATCTACCACATATTCTTGAAAGTCTGCGAAGCGATCTAAATTACTTGCATGATATTCCGGGCATAGCATACCGGGAAAATGACGAGATAAAAATCAACGTATCTAATACTAAAAGAACTACAGCAAAATCGTTGCCAGAAGAACTTTATGGAACTTGGAAAGATAGAATTTCTGAAATATCAGGTTTTGCTCATTCTCAAGGGGCATATGTATTAGGAAATATCGAGACATACAAAGGCTGTCCTTATCCATGCGAATTCTGTTTAGCAAAAGGGCCAACAAGCCCTATGGATTCTACGCAGGCAATTAGAGAAATAGAGTATTTGTATAACTTAGGCGTTCATAGGTTTTATTTCGTAGACCTTACATTCGGACTCTACAGAAGGAAAACATTAGGACTTCTATCAGAATTGAGTGAATTCAGAAAAGCTCATCCCAATTTTGGCTTCCGCTGTGTAACTAGGGCTGATAGAATAGATGAAGAATTTGTAGCTTATCTTAAAGCAGCTGGCTGCTATGAAGTGGGAATTGGTGTAGAAGTTAATGATGATTCTGTCTTAGCTATAATGAAAAAGAGAACAAATGAAAATCAGCACTCAAGAGCATTAGAGGTTTTAGGCAAAGAAGGGATAACATTCAAGCTGTTCTTAATAGAAGGCTATCCAGGCTCGAGTTCAAGAACCTCTAAGAAAACTTTTGAATTGCTAAATTCTGTTGAAAATCAAGGCTACAAATATTTCATACAGCCTGCATTGAGCAGAAATCTTAGTCCGGGCTCACATGAATTTGTATCGATGGAACAAAGCGGCCAGCTCACAGCTGGCACAGCACATCAGTTAGATTTCCGCCACGACGCAAGGCGGTACGGCTGGAACAATGACACTTCTGTAAGAGCTTTTTGTTTGCAGCTTCTTGCATACCCATCGACAGAAATCGGAAAACAAAATAAAGACAAAAATCTTCAAAGAAGGTTGGGAATGGATCTGCCTTTTCTGGCAGACAATATAGAAATACAAACAGCTTTAAAATATTTATCAATAATACCAGAACTGGATGATGTAGCAACTACTTTTGTGCATTATTTGGATGGTGTATACTCAACAGATGAAATTATACAAAGACTTTCAAAAATCCATTCAAATACACATGATATTGATAAGCACGTGTATGAATGGCTAGAAAAACTTAGAAAAGACGGGTTCATAGATTCTTTTGGTCAGTACAGAGAAATTGTTCCCAGAATAGATAAACCCTATTCAGAAAATAGAAAGGAATCAGTACCTGAACGTGTTTATGGAAGCATCTTGTTTTGGGATGGTGAAAGCAAAAGATGGCTATACGCCCCGCCATCTGATGAGAAAGCTCCAAAGATAAGCACCCATATTTATAGAGACATACCTGAGGACGTGTTTGAATTTTTGATTATGGCAAGAGGCTTGTATAAAGTAGATGAAATTTCTTATAGAATGCATAGTTTATTTAATCGCAGAAATGGTTTTGATTCACTAGAAGAAACAATGAACACTGTAAATAGGATCTATGATACATGCAAAAATTATAGTTTGTGTAGTTGAATAGCAACCAC
>CAYJUT010000095.1:0-3279 GCA_964373415.1 uncultured archaeon
TCGCCAAAAGACTTCTTTGGAAGTCTTTTGCACGAAGTCGCGGGTTTGTCAACGATGGGATCCCTTGCTCGTATCATATTATTTCCTCGGAGAACTATAACTAAAAGAAATGCAAACAATCACAGACCGGATTTCCCGTCTTGGTTCACCTTTTATAGTTTGCCAAACAAACCTAGAAAATGCCCATAGATGTAAACATTCAGGAGCTCAAAACGCTGAAGAATTTTGGCGACGGTTGCCCTGGCTGCGGCTCGATTCTTGCTCTGAAACTGCTCCTGCAGTCGCTTGATAATTTCATTCTTGTAAATGCGACAGGCTCTGTGACTCCCTTCATAAAAGGCGTGCCGTTCATCCATGCAGGCCACAATGCCGTGTCCGTGGCAAAAGGTGTCGCGCATTCCGTGAAAGGTGAAAAGAACCCACCCAAGGTTGTCGTGTTCGCGGGCGACGGCGCGACGGCCATGAACTTGGGTGCCATGATGGGCCCGGATAATATTCTTTACGTCTGTGCGAACGATTTCGCCTATACTGCAATTGATCATCACATCAAGAGAAGCTTTGCCAAACAGCTTGCACATACTGCATCTTACGTTGCTACTGCGTGCGTTTCATATCCGCAGGACTACATAACAAAGCTGAAGAAAGCTGCGTCAATGGGCGGTTTCCGTTTCGTCGAGGTGTTGGCGCCGTGCCCTGTTTCATGGGGCTATGAACCATCGAATACAGTGGAGGTTGGACGTGTTGCCGTTGAAACAGGGGTATACCCTATTTTCGAGGTCGAAAATGATGCAGTAAACCTTACAAAACGTCCAAACAGACTGGAACCTGTGGAACATCTTAACCAAGTCCAGAAGAAGATGCAAATAAGGCCGGAAAAAATCCAGGAAACCCAGGACAAAGTGAACAGGAAGTGGAAAGCATTGACAGAAGGCAAGCTACTATAAAGCCGGCATATTCTTTCTGGGTAGCAATAATTTATACCATCACGGTCAAATTACTATCATGTCCTCAAATAATATTGACTATTTTTTCAACGCGAAAAATATAGCCGTCATAGGCGCTTCGCGCAACCCGAAAAAGTTTGGGCATATTATTTTCCGTAATCTAATGGAAAAAGCGTATCCTGTCAATCCGAATGCGCAGGAAATACTGGGCAAGAAATGCTACCAGTCTGTGAAAGACATAAAGGGGCCAGTAAATCTTGCAGTAATAGCAGTGCCGGCTCCTGCGGTCGCCGATTCTGTAAGAGAGTGCAGGGAAAAGGGCGTCAAGGCTGCATTGATAATCACGGCAGGCTTTGCCGAGATCGGACACAGGGAAGAGGAAGAGAAAATAAAGCAGGCCGCCGGGGATATGAGGCTTATCGGCCCGAATGTCATTGGCATTTACGATTCTTATTCAGGCATCGACACGGTTTTCAATCTGCGCCACAGGCAGCAGCGGCCGCGGCCAGGCAAAATAGCCTTCTTGTCGCAGTCCGGCGCGTTCGGCGCGGCCATAATGGATCATGCGGCGTATGAGCATATAGGGCTGTCAAAATTCGTTTCTCTGGGAAACATGGCCGATGTGAACGAAATAGATATGCTCGAGTATCTTGCAGAGGACAAGAGCACAAATGTCATAACCATGTATGTCGAAGGTTCGAAGAATTACAGGAATCTTTACTACTGCCTGAAGCGCGTGACAAAATCAAAGCCGGTGATAGTGGTAAAAGCCGGGAAGGCGAAAGAAACCAAGAAGGCTGTTGCATCTCACACAGCATCGCTCGCGGGGGAGGCTGGTATATTCAGCGGTATGCTAAAACAATCAGGGGCTCTGGAAGCGGATGCTGACGAGATGTTCAATATAGCAAAAGCTTTCAGTCAGCCGCTCCCACATGGAAATCGTGTCCAGATTGTTACAGACGGCGGGGGTTTCGGCATATTGGCCGCTGATGCGCTAATCAATAACGAAATGAGACTGTCAAGGCTCTCCAGCCGCACAACAAAAGAAATAAAAAAATACGTCCCTTCTTACGCATCTGTCTCAAACCCGCTTGATCTTACAGGTGACGCAACCACAATGCGCTACAAGGATGTAATGCCATTTGTTTTTTCTGATAAAGAAGTTGACGCCGTGCTTGTTATATTGCTAATGCAGATATCGTCCCTTGACACAAAGATAGTTGACGTCATTGCCTCGATGAAGCGGTTCAAGAAGCCTTTGGTCGTGTGCATGACAGGCGGAGAGTACACCAACATACACAGAAGGATGCTTGAGGAGAAGGATATACCGACATACAGCTCGCCTGAGGGCGCTGCCAAGGCATTGAAGGCCTTGTTCGAATATGAAAAGATAAAGAGGAGAACGACATAACGCCGGCTAATCTTTATATATTGCCTCCGATGAAATAATAAGATAGTGGTTTAATGAAAGGCATAACACCGGTAATAGCGATTATTCTCCTGTTGCTCATAACAATATCTATGGTAGGTTTTGCGTTCATATGGTTCCAGCGAGTAGCTCAGACAGCGACTTCAAGCACTGACACGGCATTGCAGGCGCAATTAACCCAACAAAATCAAAAGGTTAGAATAGAAAGTGCGGCTGGGACAATTTTATCATTAAGGAACACGGGCAGCCAGTCGATAACCGTAGGACTAATATCAATATTTGTCAATGGCACAGTAACAACGAGCGGCAACTGTCCAGCTGCTACACAGGCAGCAGGCTCGATATTCAGCTGCACGTCAACCGCCCAGCTCTGTTCAGCCGCTAGCATTGTAAAGGCAACCGCGCCTGGAAATTCTGACCAGATAATTTGTTAGTGATTAAAATGAAAGGCATAACACCGGTAATAGCGATTATTCTCCTGTTGCTCATAACAATATCTATGGTAGGTTTTGCGTTCATATGGTTCCAGCGAGTAGCTCAGACAGCCACCTCTGCCAGCGACACAGCATTGCAGGCACAGTTAAACCAGCAGGCACAGACAGCACGGATAGATAGCGCAAGCGGTACAAACGTGACAATAAGGAATACAGGCAGCCAGTCCATGGCTGCAGGATCTGTGGCGATTTTCGTTAATGGTACATCAACTACCAGCGGCAACTGCCCAACAGTCGCTCTCGCATCTGGAGCAATAAACACATGTGCGTCAACTGTCCAGGTCTGCTCTGGCACAAGCATAGTAAAGATAACAGCTCCTGGAAATTCCGATCAGATAATCTGTTGACTAGTCTTATAGTTATAGCTAACCCATGAAAGATTCCGGACATGTTTAGCATGTTACCGAAAAGC
>CAYJUT010000096.1:0-3127 GCA_964373415.1 uncultured archaeon
TATGGGCGCTCAGAAGAAGCGTTCTACTACCGTCAAAGTAAAGAAACCGGATATTATAACTTGGTTCACTGTATGTGACCAACTTGTGTAATACGAGAAAGAACAAAGTTCTTTCTGTACAAAAAGAGTTTACTCTTGTTCGTATCCAGAATATTAAGTTGGTCAGCTATAACAGATTTGGGAAATCCCATAGGTCTCTCTCCGGCAGACTTAATGAGCTGTCAATTCTTCCATCAAGGTATGTGGTGCAAGTGATTTGCTTTCCGGATATTCTTATGTATGCTATTTTCTCCATATGTCTACAATAGAACAAACTCTTATAAGCCTTTGCAAAAGCAACTGTATAAATAACAGAGACACAAGTAAATTATGGCATTCGATTTTCTCTCCAGCCTGAACACCACAACGCTGTTCCTTCTGATTATAATTTTCATACTCTTTGTGCTGTCGATGAAAAAAGTTTTCTCGATGATAATAAATGCCGTGTGGATATCCGTTGCCGCCATACTGTTTCCGATCATAATGAACAGGTTCTTTGGGTTTGACATACCGATAGACCGGGACTCGTTAATATCGTTCATACTGCTTGGCCTGGCAATATATTTCATCTACCTGATAGGAAAATCCATATACGGAATGATCAAGGTCACAGGAGGCGCGGCGAAGAAAGTCATGCCGAAAATGGAAAAGAGAGAGAAGAAAGAGCGCAAGGAAGACAAATACGAAGGGGAGGACCTTAAAGAAAGGGAGAAAGACCTCAAGAAGAGGGAAAAAGAACTGAAGAAGCAGGAGCGGGAAATGAGATGGAAAGCCGCTCTGGAAGCCAACAAAGCGAAAGGTAAGACACATGGAGACAAGGATTATGTTGTAATAAAAGACAGCGAGAAACTTGCCAGCAGAAAATCACATGTGGAACCGTTGCCAGTAATAGAACACAAGAAAAAGAAGAAGAAATAATGCAAAGCGATAATTCTAGGCGGCTCTGTTGAAAACCTAGTGAAAAGCAGCGACGTGAGGAGTATTGTGTTCCCACAATACTCCTAGCTGACCTATACGTCAATAGACGTATAGGTCTACGTCGCTGCTTTTCTTTGAGCATTTCAACAGAGCTTTCTAGGCAGAATTTTTCGTTTTGGTCGGTTTTTGTTTAGTCTATTGTAAATCCGCTAGACAGGACTATTTTGCCTGCCATGCCAGACACCTGGAGCGTGGCGTTGCCCATATAGACGCTGAATGTTGCACGCGGCGAGATTATTGTTATATCACCAGAGAACTGCGTAGTCGTGCCGCGGGCTGTTAAAGTTCCTGAGACATTCTCAAGTTTGTACTCATCTATGTTAAGATTTTCCACTGAAAAACTGGTGAAAATGGAAGTCAGCTCGACTGTCTCCTGAACGGCCACTGTTATTTCAGGCAGCTGTATCTTTGACATCTTTCCATCCAGCGTCAGCCTGTTGCCCATTGTAGAACCAGAACCGCTGAATCCGTATACGCCAAGTGTCTTGTTAGTCACAAGGTTGCCCGTTTTCAGTGTAGCGGTTGTATAGCCACTTACAGTAACATTGAGCGGCCCTTTATTAGAAAAGTCAATGTCCCGGTACTTATCAGCCGTCAAAGAAAAATCTATATCGCGTTGCGTACTGTCTCCAAAAGAAAATTTTTCGTTCACGGAGTCAAAAAAGCCCGATAGAGTTGGGTTAGTGCCCACGTATGCCAGCAAGACGCCCAGCGTTATCAGCACTGTCAGTATAATTTTCAAATCGAACATGATTCCTATTTGCATGGTTTGCCTATAAATACAATCCGATGACGACCAGATGGGTTGTGTATCGTATTTAAACGTTACTCGACATTGTTTTCACACCGAAATTCTCAGGAAACTATTATGTTGCTGCTCCAAACAGACATTATAGGCACTGTAGTCTGGTTTGTGCTATTCTTTGCACTCATATTTCTATATCCGCGGCTGATGCTTTCGCAGCTGATTTACAAGCTCGAGCAATCTGCCGTCAAGATGGAAAACATGTCACAAGAATCTATAAAACTTGTCGGCAGAAAAGTTGACAAAAGCGTGTCTAAAGAGTTGAAGGACAAGATAGAGGGGTTCAGCGATTTCTTTGTAGTCGAACCTTCGTCAATCGACCCATACGGCCTTGTCAAGAAAATCGACCACACGGTAAGGGGCATGGAAGAGCGATTTGACGAATTCTCAGAGGAGCTGGCGCCAAGCAAGAGCTACAGTGAAAGACAGGAGATAAACTACGGACTGCGCGCGACAATCGGGCTCAGACAGATTTCAAAAATCGTCAGGCACTACGTGGAAATGGCAAAGAAATTCAAGAATCTGCAGATAGCGATGATACTTCAGATGCAGTTGCCCCTGATAGAAAAGATAGCAGAATCAGAGGCAAAGGGTGCTGAAGCCTTCGTGAACAGCTGGCCGATAGGAGACTCGATAGGCCCGCTTTCAGCTGCGGCACTGATAGAAAAAAGCAAGGAAATAGCCGAAGATACTGTGATGGGCGAAACAGTCATAGAAGGGCGCAAATGCTTTGTGCTCAAGGCGAAAGGACCTTCGCCGCATCTGGGCAGGGACGACGAAGCCATAATTAACATAATGAAAAAGCACAAGATTTCGCGCGTGATCACGATAGACGCAGGTCTCAAGCTCGAGGGTGAGAAAAGCGGCACGGTGGTCGAGGGCGTCGGATTCGCAATGGGAGGCTGGGGCCAGAGAGAGCTTATAGAAAACTTCCTCATGCCGAGAAAAATGCCAGTAGACAGCATAGTCGTAAAGGTTGGTATGGAAGATGCAATAGTGCCAATGACCAAAGAAGTCTATGAATCTGTGCCGCGTGTGCACGATCTTGTCAAGCGTGCGGTAAAACGAGCGAAGAAAGGCCAGAAAGTCATAATAGTTGGCGTTGGCAACAGCAGCGGCACAGGTAACAACAACAAAGAACTTGACGGCGTGAAGAAGCTGGTAGACGGATTTGACAAGAAAAAGAAGGCCGAAGAGGCGAAGAAAAAGAAAGGCGGATGGTTCTAGAACCAGCAATAAGTTATAGTGAGCCCAGAAAAGAATCCCGACATGTTTTCTGGGTTCACATACATGGAGAACCTTTGG
>CAYJUT010000097.1:0-3084 GCA_964373415.1 uncultured archaeon
CAAGGGAAAGAACAACAGGCGAATGCACTACACAATATCTTGAAAATCATTTATCCTAGATTCATTGAAAACTGCCATCCTCTTGCGGCAATGAATCCGGGATCCTGTCGTTGACAAACCCGCGGCTTCGTGCAAAAGACTTCCAGAGAAGTCTTTTGGCGACTCAGGTTGAGCGGAGCTCAACTTCGAGTTAGCCGCAGGTATTAAGGGCATTTCATAACCAACGGCTTTAGCGTGATGAGAACATGGTATCCAGAATGCATTGTTTGGAGGACAATGCATTCTTAGATAAAAAGAAAAATTACGTTAAACTATTATTTCTTCTTTTTCTTTGCTGCCATTTTCCACACCTCCAAGAATATCAATAGAGGACATTGAATAATATACGTTTTGTTCAAAGCCCTTATTGTGAACTTTGACAAATTAAGGGATAATCAAAGTTCTCAATATATTAATATTTCCGGGACATATTAATAAAGTTTTTGATACAGGAGTAATAGGATCATGAAGCACCTGAAACTCTTTTTGGTTGCAGTAATTGCATGCGGAGTCGGTATTGCCGTAGGAAATTACTATTACCAGTCAACCGTTGTTAGCTACATCTTCGACGCATCTTATGACAACATAACAACGGAAGGTTTTGTATCCGTGCAGCCGGGCATAAACGGCACGACGGTTCACCTCACAGGCGACTGTTACGATATTTCATTTGACGTGACACTTGACCAGGCATATTCAATAACGAAGGGCGTGGAAAGAACTGTTGCCTCAAGGCCTCTCACCCATGACATACTGAAAGATATACTGGATAATTTTGGCGTAGAAGTACTCCAGATCAGGATAGACAGGTACATCAACGGCATATACTACGCCACAATAGTACTGAAACAAGGCAACAATATCCTTGAACTGGACGCAAGACCGAGCGATTCGATAGCACTTGCCTTGAGAACCGGAAACGCTCTCTACATCGGCAAGACATTTCTGGAAGCCAACGGGGCACGTATATGCTAGGGTGTTGACATGAAAAAAGTAACTCTCCTAAGACATGACCTCGTGTTCATGGTTCTTTTCGTTTTTCTTGTTGGATTCATAGCAGGCGTACGGCTGGCTCCGCAAAATCTTCAGCCTGCAGACGTCGGCGAAGAAAGAGTGATAAAAATGATTTTGCCGGCCGTGGACAGAGAGGGCAACGGGGCTGTTGGGATCCTATCCACAACGGTAAAGCCGGGGACCGGCAAAATACTCGTGGATACAAGCAAGGTATTGAATTATCTTGATACACAGCTTTCAGCACGGACTGCCGCTTCTGTCGCCAGTAACTACGGAAAAATAAGCATTGACAACATAGATATAATCTATGCAATAGACGTCAACGCCTCGATAATAGAGGGGCCTTCCGCGGGCGCCTCCATGGCGATATCTGTGCTGCTCGCTTTGGAAAACAGGACCCCGGGCGACATAGCGATAACAGGCACAATAAATCCAGACGGCTCAATAGGCAAAGTAGGAGCCATATATGAAAAAGCTTTGGTCGCAAAGGAAAACGGTGCTAATCTGTTCTTGGTGCCCACAGGACAGTCGACAACTGACGTGACGAACAGGACGCGAACATGCGAGATGCGTGGCAGGTATCAGGTGTGTAAGATAAACTACAGCACAAAGAGCGTAAATATCGGCAAAGAACTTAACATGACTGTACGGGAAGTTGCGAATATTGAAGAGGCCTATGATTATTTCATAGGAAAGAGTTCTCGACAAGTATAGTCCGAAGCCTGCAACACATTATTATATATAGCAAAAAGAATAATCACCATATATGAAAATAAAAAAACTCAAATTTAATGAATCAATGAAACTTTTCAGGGAAAGTTCTAAATTATTTCCAGCAGGCGTAAATTCCAATTCTAGAGCAATGAGATGGAGCTGTCCTACCTGTATGCCTTGCACATTTTTTATCAAAAAAGCACACGGCTCGAAAGTATGGGACATAGATGGCAACAAATATGTCGACTACCGCCTTGGATATGGGCCTATAATACTCGGACACTGCCACAAGGCCGTAAGAACGGCAATACACAAGACCATAAAACTTGCAGACACCCATGCATTCGAACATAAATATGTAATAAAAGCCGCAAAAAGAATACAGAATTGCGTGCCGTCGCTGGAAATGATGCGTTTCGCTAATAGCGGGACTGAGGCAACAATGTCTGCTGTCAGGGTCGCAAGAGCTTACACAAAAAAAGACGTTATAGTAAAATTTGACGGCCATTATCACGGTCATCATGATTATGTTTTATTTTCAACACATCACATGTTCAGGAGCGAAAACAAGAAATACAAAAGCACAGTACCGGCATCCCAAGGAATACCAAAGCTTATCAATAAATTAGTCATTGTGGAAGACTGGAACAATTTTGAAGCAATAGAAAAAACAGTCAAGAGGCGCCATAACAGGATAGCTGCAATAATAACTGAACCTATAATGGGTAATGCATCGGCAGTTATGCCAAAACCAGGCTATCTGAAGCATCTCAAGGAATTGTGTGACAGGTATAACATAATTTTAATATTTGATGAGGTAAAGACAGGCTTTCGTGTGGACCTAGGCGGCGCACAAAAATATTTTCGTGTGAAGCCTCATCTTTCAACATTTGCAAAGGCTATGGGAAATGGTTATCCCGTTGCAGTGTTTGGCGGTATGAAAGAATTAATGGAAACCATCGGCCCGGGCAAGGTTTCCCATGGTGGAACTTATTCTGCAAATCCGCTTTCGATAGCAGCCGTAAATGCGACATTAAAAGAACTGATGCACAAAAATGTTTATGCCCATATAAGACAGAATGGGAAAAAACTCATGCACGGCATAAGCGA
The DNA here is from genome assembly GCA_964373415.1 of uncultured archaeon. Lineage (GTDB taxonomy): Archaea > Aenigmatarchaeota > Aenigmatarchaeia > GW2011-AR5 > GW2011-AR5 > GW2011-AR5. Next base: position 2,878 of record CAYJUT010000097.1, read on the forward strand.
TATTCTGTCCTGCAAGGATATACCGCATATTGTCCAAGGTGTACCAGGCATGTTTCAGTTTGTATTTACAAAAAAACACAAAATAAATGATTATAGGGATCTAATGTTTTCAGATAAATCTCTTTTTTCACGATTCCAGTATGAAATGCTAAAGAGGGGAGTCATGTATGATGAGGACATGGAAGAACCACTTTATTTGTCATACTC
>CAYJUT010000098.1:0-3064 GCA_964373415.1 uncultured archaeon
GTTATATTGCCAACGATTTGATCTAAGAACGCTTCCTGTAAAGCATTCTGGATGCTATGTTCTCAATGGGTTATAAAGAACATATTATAAGATTTCTTATAATAGTACTACAAAACTTTTAATACACATATTTAAGCCTTGTTACCAAGAGAAGGCAATGAGGGCCGTTGTAATAGCCGCCGGAAAGGGCACACGAATGCTTCCATTGACGGCGACTATGAGCAAGGGTATGATACCAATTGCAAACAAGCCGCTTCTGTCATGGACATGCTCTTTTCTTGATTTTTGCGATGAAATAATAATTGTTGTAAACAAGGCCCAGGCTGATATAACAAATTACTTCTCAACCAACAAAAAAATCAAATTTGTTTTTCAAGACAAAGCATTGGGCACAGGTCACGCCATGCTTCAGGCAGAAGGACATGTAGACGACAGGTTCATTGCCGTATACGGCGACGACATATACGGCGAGGATGACATAAAAACTATAGCCGGAATGGGTGGAACAGTTATCACTTCCTTCAAATCTAACAACCCGTCTGCATTCGGTGTTTTAGAAATAGAAGGCGATAATGTCATTGGTCTCGAGGAAAAACCGGGAAGGCCAAAATCCACTCTTGTGAATTGCGGCCTTTATCTTCTTGACAAATCGGTCTTTGCTGTATTGAAAAAGATAGAAAAATCACCGAGAGGCGAATACGAACTCACGGATGCAATAAAGCTGATGATAAAAGAGGGAAAGGTAAAGAATTATACTGTAAAGACGTGGATACCTCTTTCTTACCCGTGGAATATACTTGACGCGAACAAGTATCTCCTTGATCATTACGGCTCACGGATAAGTCAAAAAGCAGAAATCAGGCCGGGCGCAGTAATAGAAGAACCTGTGGCAATAGACGATGGTGCAATAATAGGACCGAACTGCTATCTTCGCAAATATTCTTCCATTGGCAAGAACTGCAAAATAGGGCAGGCGGTAGAAGTAAAGAATTCTATAGTAATGGATAATTCGTTTGTCTCGCACCTCAGTTATGTCGGCGAGACGATAGTGGGCCGCAATTGTAACATAGGTGGCGGGACGCTTTTCGCCAACCTCCGTCTCGATGACAAAAATATCAAGGTAGAAATAAACGGCGTCCGTATTGACAGCGGACACCGCAAGCTGGGCGCAATAATTGGCGACAACGTAAAATTCGGGGCGCGCGTGACTGTTATGCCAGGCAAGCGCATCTGGCCCAACCTGCTCATACCGGCATGCATGACTATAGACGAGGACGTCAAGACAGAAGTGCCCTTGAGCAGATATCAGAAAAAAGAGTGATTGAAATGTGCGGGATAATTGGAATTGCATCGAAAAATATATTTTCATCTAAAGAGCTCGTATCCATGCTAAAGAAACTTGAGTACCGCGGCTACGATAGTGCAGGAATGGCAATGCGTGGAAGCGATTTTTATGTAGAGAAAGAAGTTGGCAAAATATCGGAGTTGGAAAAACAGTTAAAAATACATTCTGGCAAGCTTGGTATATCTCAAACGCGCTGGGCAACGACTGGTGCGGTTACCAGAATAAATGCTCATCCTCACCTCGACTGTAACAAAAATATTGCAGTTGTGCATAATGGTATAGTTGAAAACTATATTTCTCTTAAAGAAAATCTACTAAAGGCTGGGCACAGATTTGAGAGTGAAACCGATACAGAAGTCATAGCGCATCTGCTCGAAGATAATTCACCGGAGGAGACGCTGCAGATGCTTGAGGGGCGCAATACATTTCTTGCTCTTTACCAGGACAGGATAGAAGCTGCAAAGAATGGATCTCCTCTTTGCATAGGGATATCAAAGGATTCATTTTATATTGCATCAGATCCTGTCCCGTTCCTCGATAAGACAAGGGATGTAATATTTTTTGAGGACGGAGATGTTGCACAAATAAATTCGGATCAGATTAAATTTTACGGAAAACAAAGGGAACCGCATAGGATTGATTGGAGCATAGAAGAGGCAAAAAAAGGTGATTATCCTCATTTTCTAATAAAAGAAATCATGGAGCAACCAACAACTATCGAAGCGGCCTCTGTACAAAATGAAAAAGAGATTAAAAACATAGCCAATATGATAAATAATTCATTTGGGTCATTTTTTGTCGCTTGCGGGACTGCAAGCTATGCCGCACTTGCAGCGTCATATTTCTTTTCGGCCATAGCCAAAAAACACATAAATTTTTGTGTGGGCTCTGAATTCCCTTCACAAAAACACTTTCTTACTGACAAGAGCCTGGTTATCGTCGTATCGCAGAGCGGCGAAACAGCCGATACACTTGAAGCGATAAAAGCCGCCAAAGAAAAGCATGCAAAAGTCATTTCAATAGTGAATGTTCCTGGTTCTACAATCGCAAGGCAATCTGATTATCATTTCCTGACAAATGCAGGCCCGGAGATGGCTGTCTGCTCAACGAAAGCTTTCACATCGCAGCTTAGCGTTGCAATGCTTCTTGCGTATGCAACTGCTGGAAAATTTGAAGAAGGTAAAAATCTCCTTAAGTCAACTGCATATGAAATTGGAAACATGCTTACGGACGGATATCTTGCATCGATAAAAAACCTGGCAAAGAAGATTTCGTCCAAGGAGCATCTTTATGTAATCGGCAAAGGCCTCAACTATCCCATCGCCCTTGAAACAGCTCTCAAAATAAAAGAGGTTTCTTACATGCACGCGGAAGGTTTTGCGTCAGGCGAGCTAAAGCACGGCGTAATAGCATTAATTGAGAAAGGTACGCCATGCATAGCAATAATTGCCAAGGACGAAGTGGGACAGGACGTCCTTAACGGAGCCGCCGAGATAAAGTTAAGAGGCGGCTACATCATCGGCATCTCGCCTGAAAACCACGAACTCTTCGATTTTTGGATACCCGTTCCGGATGCTGGCAATGCATCTCCGATAGTTAATGTAATACCAGCTCAGCTACTGACATATTATCTCGCGCTAGAACGTAGTTGTGATCCTGATTATTGCAGAAACCTTGCAAAATGTGTTAGTGTAAAATAGATACACCAAGTGATTTAGA
>CAYJUT010000099.1:0-3042 GCA_964373415.1 uncultured archaeon
ACGATTTGATAAAAATGGAGTGAAAGCAAAAGGAAAATAAAATTGAAGATTGGATTATGGGAACACCGGTTCTTTTGGGTTCTCAAAAACCTTTCTTTCAAGAAAGGGATTTGAAATGAGAAAAAAAGCAGTAAAGAGAAAATACGGCAAGGGCGGCCGAGTCTGCTACAGATGCGGCTCGATGAAAGGAGTCATACAGAAATACAGGCTTTATTACTGCCGCAGATGTTTCCGTGAAGTTGCAGAGCATATCGGCTTCAACAAATATTCGTGATAATTATGAGACGAGAAATTCAAATAGACAATCCAGAATTTTCGGTTTTCGTTACTGCAACGAATGTCAGAGCCAAAAATGAATTCGATTTGACACGATACAATGACGGAAAACCTCCAAGACCATATTTTGAGGGCGGATCTGCATCCACTAATTATAGATTTGTAATAAATGACGGCAGCCGACTGGCTCTTAGCTTTTATGATTTCAGTTCGTGTGGCAAACCTGTTGGTATGGTTTTTGCCTATGCTTTAGATCCTGAAACCCCTGATGAAATGCTAGGAGATTTCATGGATGCTACTATGTCAAATGAGACAGATGAAGTAGCTGCTGAGACTGAAGGAGAATTTTTTGAATTCGAGGACAAGTGGACAGTTTCCTCCGGGCTAAAGGTGGCATGATTATGAGACACGACCTACTTTCAGACGTTTTGTACGTCATAAACAACGCAGAGAACATAGGAAGAACCAGCGTAGTGGTTCCTGCATCGAAGCTGGTTAAGAATGTCCTGATGGTTATGCAGCGCGCCGGATACATAGGCAGCTTCGAGTTTGTCGACGACAGGAAGGCTGGAAAATTCAGCATCGAACTGATCGGGAAAATAAACAAGTCACGCGCTGTGAGACCGAGATTCTCTATGGCAAAAGACGAGTACGAAAAATGGGAAGTCAGATACCTGCCCGCAAAGAATTTTGGACTGCTCATTGTTTCAACATCGAAGGGCGTAGTGAGCCAAAAAGAAGCATTAGAACTGGGAATAGGCGGCCGGCTGCTCGGGTTTGTGTATTAGGTGAGGGAAATGGAAAAAAAAGTTGAAGTGCCGTCTGGTGTGCAGATAAAGACAGAAAACATGCACGTGACTGTAAAAGGACCCAAAGACGAGCTGTCAAGGGATTTTGACGACCCGAGATTTAACGGGCTTGTCAAGATAGAACAGAAGGAAAATTATATTTACGTTTCGAATTCCGATGAAAAAAGAAAAACGGGTGCAATGGTCGGCTCAATTGCTGCCCACATAAAGAACATGGTGATTGGAGTTACCGTCGGATTCAAGTATGAAATGAAGATCATGTACACTCACTTCCCGATGACAGTTACCCAGAACGGCAAAGATATACAGATAAAGAACTTTTTCGGGGAAAAGGGATTTCGAAATGCAAAGGTTGTGGGCAAGACGGAAGTGAAAATAGAGAAAGAATCCATAACACTTACAGGAAATAATATTGAAGAAGTCGGCCAGACAGCTGCAAATCTTGAAGGGGCATGCAGGCTTACGGGCCGCGACCGCAGAGTATTCCAGGACGGCATATACATTACTAGAAAGCACGTGAAGATGGGCTCGACAAATTGATGGTGATATGATGGACGGAAAAATAAATGGAAACGAAAATGGAATTTCAGCAATTCTTGAAAAGAAAGATTATAGAGCGGTGGTTGTAGACAGTTCTCTCTATCCTAATGTAGGGGATTTTTATGATATACAAAACGGGTTTGTTGTTAAAATAAGATATGGCAGTGGATTGTCTGCTGATGGAAGGGAGGTAACGTTGAGGGTTACAGAAAACCTAGATTCAACAACTGTTAATGCCACTGCGTACAATACTCGTGATGCAAGACTTGCAGTAGAGGATTTTATGCGTAAGACTTGTGCAAGGCGAATCACTGCGAGGGGTGCCTAATATGTCAAAGAGATTCAAGACTCAGGATTATTTCCGTTATAAGAAGCTGGGCAAGCGCTGGAGACGTCCGGTGGGCTTGCAGAGCAAGCTCCGTCTCAAGAAGGGCGGAAGCGGATTGCGACCATCTGTTGGATATGGCAGTTCGGGAAAACCGCTTCCAGTTACTGTTTACAACGTCAGTGATTTGCAGAAGGATTGCAGCAACGGGATCCTGATAGCAGGCTCGGTCGGCGCGAAAAAAGCGGCGGCGATGACTGCGAAAGCGAAGGAACTTGAGATAAAAATACTCAACATGAAAAAGGCCAAGCGCGCTTTGAAGATGCAGAAATATCTTGAGAAGAAAATGGAGAAAAAAACGCACAAAGAAGAAAAGCATGTAGAGAAACCTAAAGAGGAATCAAAAAAAGAGGAAGACATGAAGGAAGAATCAAATACAGTTGAAAAGATGGAAGCGATAACAGAAAAGAAAATGGGCTTTCACGAAAGTATAGAATCTCAAGTATTGGATGGAAAGACAAAAACTTACAGACTGCGTGATCACGGACTGAGGGTCGGAGATAACGTGGCATTTGAAAATACGCAGGCGGCCAAGATTTTTGGTCATGGAAAAATTACAAAAGTTGAACGTGTTCCGGTAAATATGATAAACCTGAAAGATCCTGCCAATCTCAAAACTTATGATAAAGTGGATGAATTGATTGAGGCCTTCAAACGCCATTATCCAGATAAGAAAGTCACGCCAGAAACGGAAGTATTTGCTTATACCTATGAATTTACGCCTGCGAAGCCGGGCAAGAGTTGATAAAAAATGTTCGTGAACTTTGGAAGCGGAAAATGTCCTGTATGCGGGGATTTTGCACGGACGATGAGCAGGAGAATTTTCCACTGCGGCAGGTGCAGTATAGCATTCAATGATTATTATATTTCATCGGTCAAGGAACTGGAGGAATATCACAGCAGGTACTGGAACTAACTCCTTTTCTTTTAGGAAAAGAAAAGTAGCTACCAGTCAAAAGAAAAATATTATAAAAAATGGGAGAAAATAAACCAGTCAAAAGAAAAATATTATAAAAAATGGGAGAAAATAAA
>CAYJUT010000100.1:0-3006 GCA_964373415.1 uncultured archaeon
ACTACGAATCAACCGCTAGTAGATTACATTCGTCATGCGCAGAACCAAACCCGCAGCCAAACTAGACTATGAGCCCAATGACTAAGAAATTGTAATAACAACCTTAAATGCACTAATGAAATCAAATTAAATCTGTTTAGCGATTTCTTTCATCTTTGATTTTCTAGTCAAAGATTTGAATGCAATCTCGTACCTCATCGCTTCTGACTTATTCGTGAAAGGCCATTTTACTAACAGCTTGACAGGGCATCTGCTTTTGGTATATTTTGAGGCCTTTCCATCATTATGCAGCCTGAGTCTTTTCTCCATATCATCTGTATAGCCCGTGTATAATGAGCCATCCTTGCACTTCAAAACGTATACGTAGAACATATCTGATTTTTTCCGCCAGCGATTTTTTGTGAAGCAAAAAAAGGCTGAATGGGCTCACCCGGATTTTCATCCGAAAATGGCTAATATTGCATAGCCACCTAAGGTTGGTAATACCTTAGGAAGGATTATCCTTCCTCGGTTTTGAACCGGGGCCACATATGGGATTTTCATAGAGTTTCTATGAAAATGGTCCCTAACCACGAATCCTAACCACTCTAGAGTCTTTCCGCAAGCGTTTTTGGAGCGAAGCGAGAAAATGGCTTAGCTAGACTATGAGCCCTCTAGCGTTAATCAACAAAAAATCTATTAAAAGACTCTGATTCAACTGAATCTGGTGATATGGTGGCCAAAAAGAAAGCTTCATCAAGAGGGAAGAAATCTAGCAAGTCTAGCAAGAAAGGTATGTGCAAGTGCGGTTGTGGAATGTTGATGAAGGTGTGCAACTGCTGTGGCATGGGCGGAAAGAAAGTTTGCACTTGTTGCTGATCTGCAATCGTTAAAATTGCTTGAATCTTAGAAAAGTGCTTTAGACTTGGTTGTGTGATAGTCTTGGTTTTGTTTTTCGGTTTAATTCTTCCTGTTTTTTGATAAAGCCTTTCCATTCGTCATCTGCAAAGAGTGGTATAACCTCGGTTATCAACATGCCATTCGCGCCTTCTCCTATACGGCATATATCTGTGTCGTCCCGCGCCATATTCAACCCATCTTTGAGTATGCCATGACCGCCGCACATTTCTATGGATTCATTTGTTATCGTGCCGGATGTCTCGGATGCAACAAATTTTGCAACAGCTGCGGGTCCTGCAAACTTCTTGCTGTCGTTTAATTGGTCTTTCAACGAAGCTGCACGATAAGTAATCAAACGGCTATATCCGAGTGCTTCTTCCATCGCATCAATCCTACCTCTGTGAGCTTGTATATCTATAAGTTTGTGACCGAAAGCATCTCTGCTCTCGGCGTATTTCACTGTTTTGTCTATTACAAATCTTGATATGCCGTTTGCTATTCCGGCGATTGTAAGCCTGCCGCTGCTAAGCGCTTCTAAAAAGTACTTGAAGCCTTCGCCCTCTTGGCCGATTAGAGACCACCCTGGTATTCTATATCCGTCAAATACCAAAGAGGCCGTTTCCGATGTCCTGACACTGTTCTTGCCTTTCATTAAAGTCCTGTCCAGGCCAGCACCATCATTTGCCTCTGCCAAAAATGCGCTCAGTCTATTCGGGTTGTCTGCATCCCTGGCGATTACGACAATCAAATCTGCCGAGCAGCCGTTTGTTATCATCAACTTTTCTCCGTTGAGTGCAAATCCGTCATCACATCTTTTGTATGTTGTTCTTACGCTGTTTCTGGCATCGCTTCCGCTACCATTTTCTGTAAGGGCAAATGCGGCGACTTTTCGGCCATGTATCATGTCATTGTAATACTGTTCTTTCATGCCCACCAGGTTATTCGCGACAACCCTGCCTGCTGTGTCGTGTATCGCATCACCAAGCGTAGAGCCCGGCTCATAATATGCCAATCTTTCCAGGCACGCAACGAAAAACGGGAACGGAAGATCAAGACCCCCGTAAACATTCGGGGCGGACATCGCAAAGAGTCCAATTTCCCCAAGTTTTCTAAACCCTTCGATATTAAATCTCGATTTTGTATTGTAACCAGCCAAATATTCTCGCCCTATCCTATCTACGTCTTTCAGAATTATTTCAAAGTCTTCGTATCCTGGCAGCGAACGGAGTATTTGCCTAACATCCGCATTATATTGTGTTGCGTCGGTCATTTTGATCACCGTAGTTCGCTCTATTAAAATAGAAGTATTTTTAAAGCCCTGTATAAATGCGGCTAGTTTTGTTTCACGTTAGGATTTTCAAAAATAAATCCGTCTTCCCTTTCGCTGTAATCTATTATGGTACCTTTTATGAAGTCAACACTCTTCGGCTCGATATAAAACGTCACGCCATTTGTCCTGAACTCTGCTTCACCTTCAATCTTCTTCGTCCCGAAATCCATGTCATACACATAGGATGCGCAGCCGTCTGACACAAGCCTTAGACGAATGCCTTTTTTGTGTCTCGCTTTTATCATATGCCTTAATTTTTCACTTGCCATGTTTGTGATGTTGAGTATATCGTTATCATCACGTTTTTGTTGCTCTTTGTTCAATTCTGCCAAAATTTTTTCTATTTCCGTGTCAGTTAACCCGTTGCCTCTCGCGACTTTTTCAAGGCTCTCAAGCGGACTCAGGCCCTTGCCGACAAATTTTATCCCATGATTGAGCAGTATGCCACGGGCTAGTGGACTTTCTGATACTATATTGACTATGCTCATGTCGTTGGTTATTTTTTTCTTTTGGAACAGCATTACAACACCCTTTAGAGATGCGATTCTATTATTTGTTTGAACTGGCTCTTGCCGCGTGCCCCAACTATCCTGCCCACTTCCTTGCCGTCTTTCATGATGACAAAGGTCGGTATGCTCAGGACTTCAAATTCCTGCGCCTTCTCATTCTCCGCGTCTACGTCAACTTTTTCGAATTTTACATTTCCTTCAAACTCTTTTTCGACTTCTTTTATTATTGGCTCCATCATGTGGCATGGCCCGCACCAGTCTGCATAAAAGTCTATTACTTTTAACATT
>CAYJUT010000101.1:0-2923 GCA_964373415.1 uncultured archaeon
TCACTTGTCTTGATTATCTATTTACTTCACACTAATAAGCTTAACAAACTGTATAAAAAACATGAAAATACTTATTTTTCTTCATGGGACTTTGATCATGCATAAAAATGCTAAAAACAAATCCAGAAAAGAAAGGGTAAGACAATCGTTAAATAGAGAACCTTCTGTTTTAGATTATGAAAATTATATTCCTATTGGAAGGGCTGTTAGAAAGCTAAGAAACTGGGAGAATCAGGGAGGTAATATAATTTACTTAAGTTCGCACCAAAATGTTTCTGATGTTAAAAAGGATAAGACCGTCTTGAAGAAGTATAAATTTCCAAGTTGTAGGGTTGTTTTCAGAAAAAACGGTGTAAAGTACAAAGATATTGCAGAAAAGACTATGCCAGATATTATAATAGAAGATGATTGTGAAAGTATAGGAGGCAAAAAAGAAATGACTATAACAAATGTTAGGACGGCGATTAAAAATAAAATTAAGTCAATAGTAGTAAAAGAATTTTCAGGTATAGACAATTTGCCCGATCAATTAGACGAATTACTTAGCTTCCGTAAATAATTATCTTATTGCATAAAAGTTCCTATAAAGCTTCATGCCTTTCTTGCTGCCCACGAGTTTAAACGACGATTTGATACTAAATTTTTCCCCAAGCCGCTTTGCAGCCGCCGCTGCGTTGGCCTTTCTCATTATTTTTATGTTATAACCTTCCCGTAACTTTTCCACATTTATTATGGATTTCTCCGGAACAATTTTCATAAGACGTTTTAGTATGTCCTCCTTTTCAACACCCCTGACTTGTATAACAGCCTCGTAATAGCCTCCAGAGAGCTTGACATGCATATCACACATTTTCTGTCTCAATATAACAAGCGACTTTTTTGCCTCTTCTTTTTTCAGGCCTTTTATCTTGCCGATACAAGTTACAGTTGCGTGGACTTTGTTACCGACCGTTTTTGTCGATACTTTGGTACCAAGTATTTCATTGTTGGACCTAACTGATACTTTAATGCGTTCTATGAGTTCTTTTTCGTTAAGGCCGCACAAGTCACAATAAATGAATGTAAAATCCTTCACATCGAACAACGACTCTCTTTCCAAAAAACATTCGTTGCAAAAATTTCCTATTTTTGCAGGTTTGCCGCATTTTATGCAGAACATGAATAAGTGTATGAGAGAAAGATATTAAAGAGGGCCATTCAGAAGAAAATATTCCATATTGTAAGTTCCACGAGGTATGTATCTCCATCAAACACGAATACACCGGTTTTCAGGTGCACCTTTGCAGGCCCTTTTTTTAGCACGTCAAGCCTAAACCGCTCTCCGCTGGCCCACATTATAGACGCCTTTAGCAAGTTATCAATTGACTTTGTTGTAGGTGCATCGTGATCTACCCTGTTGTAGTCAGCAAACCATACAGATCTGCCGGCATTGTTTAATGTTGTAAAATTGGCACGCACGTATGAGCGTCCATCATTGGAAAGGGCAACGTTCTTTGAATCGGACGCGGCCAGAACACCGTTTTGATGGAAGCCTGATACATCAACAGGAAACGTTACAGATGATGCACCTTCAAGACTTCTGTTGGTCAGGTTAGCAAAATATCTCCCCGCATAAAACGAAACCCTGCTCGCGTTAAATACATCATCAAAATGGACCGAGTCGCTGGATGGGCCAACCCAAGTGAGATTGAAGACCTGTCCTATAACACCCTGCACATCTTGTTGTGCAAGGTCGCTGAGCAGAAATACGGATCCCCCATCGCCGACAAATGTGTCTATTTTGCCTTGATAATCAACAATTTTTTGCTTGTCAAAGAAGAATAAAATATTAGTTTCAGGTGGTATTGAAGTGTTGCTTAGAGACAGTATGTCAATACGTGTGCTTATGTTTCTGTTCTTGTACTGGAAATTAAGCGGAGACAAAATTTGGCTTAGCTCATTTGCTGAACCGCAATCTACACAAGCCACGTAAATTATACTGTTTGGTATGCCGACGACCTCTACAGAAAAATCAACAGTTTTAGGCAGCATTAAGGCTATGCCGCTGTTTAGCCCGGTTCTATCATCAGTTTTTACAAATCTTGTTAATGTGCCGTTTATGTAAAGCGCTTTTAACGTGTCCTGTGCTGTAACTTGCAGACTGGCACTGTCCCATTGGGATTGAACAGGATCTGGAACAAAGAAAAATGTTAGCGCCGTAAGTATTATGATGGATGCTATTATAGCCTCGAATATTTTTGCAAATCCATTCATGTTTACCATCTAGTTTATCATTACAAATTTTATCTTGACCACAGGCATGTCAGGAGTGTTCAATACACCGAATCTTACGGTCTGAAATTGCTGCCTTATTCTTGTAGTCATCACCGGCTTGCACGTGTCAACCGAGCCGCTTACTGGTGAATCATCGAGATAAGAGATCTGTATAATTATATCACGTTCAGTTGCCACACCAAGCTTGCTTTTTACAGTTTCATAGCCGTTTGGTGTGGAACAAAACTCGCTTAGCTTGGATATCTTATTCACACCCAAAATATAATTCTGACCGTTAGACAGGCCTATTCTATTGATGTCAGAAAGTTGCATTGTATCCCACCCTTTCGGATAACCTTCATCGAATAATATTATTTCGGAGAATTGGTAGCTTTTTGCCTTCAGACTTTCTGTGAGCGCTATGTTATAAAAAAGAGGTATATTATTTATGATGATCAACGTGACAAATGATATGGTAGTGATAAAAACAAAAATAGAAATTATAAACTCTATTTCTTGGAACCCTTTCATTATACATCCCTTCTCACAAATGCAACTAACGTCGCAAGACGTTTTCATGTGAAGTCTGTACCAATCCCAAAGAGCTTGGGATCTTACAAACCTAATCTTCAATTTTATCTTAGATTCATTGAAAACTGCCATCCTCTTG
>CAYJUT010000102.1:0-2871 GCA_964373415.1 uncultured archaeon
TCAATGAATCTAAGATAAGGATCAAGTAAGTGATGAAATGAAAAAAATAAAATGCAAATGCGGCGGCGAACTTGTGAATTCGCAATGCGAGGTGGAATTCTTTGGAATAGATTTTGGAATAAAAAAATGCGAAATATGCAAAGAATGCAATGCAGAGTACCTCGACAATGAGACTATGCAAAATGTAGAAAATGAAATTAAAAAAAGGGGTATCTTTGGCTTAGAAAAGCTTGTAAAAGTGACTAAATCCGGAAATTCTATCGTTATAAGAATTCCGCCAGAAATAGCAAGATTTTCTGATATAAATTATAAATCTATTATAAGAATTTTTCCTGTGGGCAAGAAAAAACTAGAACTAGAAGTTGCCGAATAATAACCCTAGACAAAAACCTTCAGCTTGTGGTTTAGTATTGCCCGCAGAACATCTTTGCCGACATCGCTATCCTTGCTCACGCGTATCTGGCTGCTCTTGCCTATGGTTGCCGAGAACAGGTACTCGCCGTCAACGTAGAAATTCGCTATCTTGTTCGGCTTTGCATCAAGCGTGAAAACCATGTAAGAGCCTGTGTCTTCCCTTGTGAAAGAGGCTTCCTTCCCCAATGTTGCGATTTTTGGAGACACCTCAATGCTGATGCCCAGGCGCTCTTCCAGCTCTTTTATTGTTTCGCCGCCCTTGCCTATGATGCGCGGTATTACGTCATTCTCCACGCGGACAATAACCTTGTTCTCGCCGACTATCTCCACGTCTGCCCCTCTATCGAAGCGGCGCACTTCATTCGTTATCTGCTTCTTTGCTAGCTTCAGCAGACCAGATTCCTTCGTTTCTGAAACGGGAACGATGACATTCTCTTCACCGTACGTATATATCTCGTATTCAAGCGTGTTAGTTTCAAAGTTCCTGACCTCTACAACAGGTCTTGCCAAATCAGCCTCGGTCATTCCTGTCGGCGTCCTAACGACAAGTGTGACCATGTAGACTTTTTCAACACGTCCGTCCTTTATGTAAATTATAGTGTCTATGACATGCGGAACCATGCCGAGCTCAAGACGTCCGATGAAGCGCTGTATAGCATCTATGGGCTCTGTTGCATGCACAACACCTACCATGCCGATACCAGCAAGGCGCATGTCAGCAAATACCTCAAAATCGCTTGTTTTCCTGACTTCATCGTAAATGGTATAATCAGGTCGCACAAGCAGCAGCATATCGGCCGTATTTTCAAAAGAGCCTTTTAGCTTTGAATATTGCGTTATCTCCGGTTTAACTTGTAAATCACGCGGACTTTCCATTGTCTTCACGATCTTGCCCTTAGCTTCGAAAAACTCTGCCATGCTGGCAGCGAAAGTACTCTTGCCGGAACCAGGCGGACCTGCAATAATTACCCCGTCTGTTCTTTTTGATAGGCGATCCTTCAACTTATCAGAAAGCTTGTATTCGTCAAGTGTAAGTTTGGTTATCGGCCTTACGACCGTTACCTCTATGCCATCTGAAAATGGCGGGCGGGTAATTGCTATCCTCATGTTGCCATGCTGCACAACAGTTGCCGTATGGCCTGATATTTCTACGAAAGAATCATCCTCATATCGTGTGGCATCAATTATTTCGCGTATTATTCCTTCCAATTGCTCGTCATCCAAAATCTCGTCAGATATTTTGACGAGCTGGAAATCTCCCGGTCTGCCGCGCTTCGCAAGGGGCAATGTGCCTTCCTTTAGATGCAGACTCATCGTATCCGGCGTCATCATGTCGTCAAGCCGCGTGTGCTCTTTTTTCTCGTAAGACTTAAAGTAACGCGCTTTCACGCCTTCGGCTTCCGCGAACATGTACTGCACGTAGTCGCAGGTGTAAATTGTCGCCTCGTTTTCGCGCGCAACATCTATAATCAGCGCATCTATTCTGCCGCTTTTTGCGAGCTGTATTTCCTCGAAAGTCTGGCGTCGTCCGGATTTGGTCATTGTGACGTTTGCGTAGAGCGTGCGCAGCTTCTTCATTTCTTCGAGGCCCTTGAATCCTATTTCACGACCTTTGGATGCCTGAGCGCGCAGCTCCTCCACCGCAAATTCCGGAACAATAATTTCTGCTTTTGTTATTTCTCCTTTTTCTATCAGATCGGTAAGCGTGCCTGATATCAGCACACTTGTATCTGGTACTATTTTTTCCATTTTATTCACCTAACCCTTTTCTTTGGAAAAGAAAAGCCCTACTGTAAAAGAAACATATTATTTTCTTAGATGTTCCTTCTACTATTCCTTTTAGGAGTTTTCTTTCAAAGAAAGGTTCTATCCTTATATTTCTTTGATTAAACTTTCTTTGGAAGAAAGTTTATCTGAAGAAGTAAGAGTACAATATACTGAAATCATAATCCTTAAAAAGCCGTCTAACCCCCGGAGTAACCATGTCCCCAGTCCAGTTGGCTAGTTTCCGATCACGACAACGCAAACTCCTCTAAAACAATGCCGCAGTCGCGGCAATACTTGCTGTCATGCACCGGGTCGTAACCAATTTTATCCGACCCGCATTCTATGCAATTCATTTTCCACACCCTTCTTAGTAGAAATAGTCTTTTCTATTATAAACGGCTTTGTGCCCTGTAATGTATTTTTCAGAAACCCGCAATACTTTTAACCATAACTACAACCAAGAGACGAACAGAACTAGAACAATTCCAAAATCTATCTTTTTTTCTTCCTTGCTCTGGTTTTCTTGGGACTGGATTTCTTAGAAGAAGCATTTTTCCTGTATACTTTACAGTCCTTGTATCTTATCATTTTTATTTCATAAGGCTGCATGCAGGTCTTCTTAGTCAGCCTGCATGTTCCGTCTACAAGTTTTGGGCATACCATTTGGATATCGCCATCTGGACTCGGTTA
>CAYJUT010000103.1:0-2849 GCA_964373415.1 uncultured archaeon
ATTAAGGGATAATCAAAGTTCTCAATATCCGGTTTCTTTACTTGGTTTACTATAAACAGGTTTATTCTTCCATAGAAATAATGCTATTTGTAAGTCTGTCGTGAGATGCGCCCGCAGCCAGGGCATTCTATGACGATCTTCCCATTCTTCAGCCGTCTGCTCACATCGCCGCCAAAATAATAGAAGCAGCGCTTGCAGAACATCTTCTTCTGTTTGGCCAAACGAACATTGTACCGCATCCCTATCTTCTTGGCTAATTGCATGTAGCGTTTTTGCAGCTTCTTATCTCTGGTTTTCGCAGCCTCATCAAAAAGTATGCTTATTCGCTCTCTCGCTATCTTCAACTGCCACTCCGGTTTATTCCTCGATCTCTCAGGCATAAAATCACTTTGAACTTCTTCTCGCACGCACACCCCGTGGCGTGTCTTCTATTATTATGCCCTTTGCCTTTAGCTGGTTTCTTATCTCGTCAGCAGCCTTGAAGTCACGTTGCTTTCGGAATTGCTCGCGTAATGCAAGTAGTTTTTTCTCTTCAGCATTAAACGAAACGTCTTGCTCCTCTATTATGCCAAGTATTTCGTTTACCTCGCTGAAAAAATCTTTCACCATTTTTAATGTTTTCTTGTCCGTCTTCTCCTTGTCTATCTCTTTGTTGACAGATTTTATCAGGGTGAACAGCGCAGCGAACGCGTTTGGCGTGTCCAGATCATCGTTTATTGATTTCACAAAGTCTTCTTTTGCTTTTTTCAAAGCAGTTTGTATTTTTTTGTTAGGAGCAATATCTTTGCCGCCTGACAGCCTGAATACAAAATCGTTTATGCTCTTGACCGTGTTTTCAGCGTCCTGCAGCGCCTCAAGCGTAAAGTTCATCTGGCTCCTGTAATGCACGGACAAGCACATGTAACGGAAAGCAAGAGGCGAAAATCCCTTGTCGACGAGGCTGCGCAGGGTGTAGAAGTTTCCAAGGGATTTCGACATTTTCCTGCCATCAACAAGCATGAACTCACTGTGCAGCCAGAAATTCGCGAACTTCTTTCCCGTGGCGGCCTCGCTCTGTGCAATTTCATTTGTGTGGTGAACAGGTATGTGATCGACGCCGCCGCAATGTATGTCTATCGTCTCGCCAAGATATTTCATTGCCATCGCGCTGCATTCGATGTGCCAGCCCGGGAAGCCCTTGCCCCACGGTGAGTCCCATTCCATGTCGCGCCTCCTGCCAAGAGAAAACTTCCACAGCGCAAAGTCAGTCGGGCGCTTCTTGCCTTCAGTCATTTCTATGCGCGCACCGGCCTTGAGGCCTTTCATGTCCAGTTTTGCCAATTTTCCATAGTTCTTGAATTTCGAAGTATCAAAATAAACGCCGTCATTTATTATGTAGGTGAATTTTTTCTTTTCCAGTGTCTTCACAAGTTCTATCATTTCCTTTATGTTGTCAGTGGCTTTTGTCCAGATGGGCTTCTTGATGTGAAGCTTCTTCACGTCCTCATTGAATGCGTTCGTGTAGAACTCGGCAACCTGCCACGCAGTCTTGTGCTCGCGCGCCGCCCCCACAACCATTTTGTCTTCTCCCTCGTCAGCGTCAGATACGAGATGCCCTACGTCGGTTATATTCTGCACGTGCTTAACTTTGAAAGCATTGAATTCAAGCACGCGCCTTACCAAGTCCTCAAAAATGAAAGCGCGAAGATTGCCTATGTGCGCGTAATCGTAAACAGTCGGCCCGCATGTGTAAAGTAGAACATTCCTGCCCTTGCCTGTGAAACGCTGCTTCTTCTTGGTCATCGTATTGTACAGAAACATACCTAACAATTATAGTAAAGCAAATAAATAAACAGGATATTATACATTTGCTTCACATATAGTACCCAAGATGCAATATCCATAAATGTAAGGGCTTAAAAATAGTTGAGTTGTCATCTTTTCTTGGTTTTGTTCTCAAGATGCACGTGATACGCGGCGAAAAGGAACACGATCACCGCCACTGCGAATATCGACCAAACAAGCTGCATAGGCGTAGGCTCCACTGGCTGTGCAAACGCCGCCGGTACCACGGAAAGGAGGACCAGTAGTTTCTTCATGAATACACCAATTACGAAAAAATCACGTTAATTAAGTATGGCATCAACCAGTATAAAAACCTAACGTCCGCAGCGAATCAGCGAAAAAATCAATAGAGGACTTTGAATAATATATGTTTTGTTCAAAGCCCTTATTGTGAACTTTGACAAATTGAGGGTTAATCAAAGTCCTCAAAAATAATTTTCTTTAGAAGCCCTGGCTCGATTTCCTCGGCCTGGTGATTTGGAATCGAGGTAGTCCTGCCATCCGGATGCTCGAAAATCGTGTGTTTTCCGATTCTTATGGGCCGAAAGCCCATTCCGTTCAGAATTCGAGACATGTCACGAACTGTAAGAATCGGCAGTTTTGCAATACTCTACACATCGATTTGCTGAAGCCCGATGAACTTTTCCTGCACTGTTTTGCCCTTTTTGGCCTCTAGATATTCTACTACTAATTCTTTTGTTCTTTTCGGCTCTGTTGAAAACCTAGTGAAAAGCAGCGACGTGAGGAGTATTGTGTTCCCACAATACTCCTAGCTGACCTATACGTCAATAGACGTATAGGTCTACGTCGCTGCTTTTCTTTGAGCATTTCAACAGAGCTTTCTTTTCATAAGTTCGTTTAAGCTCTTAGCTTGGGTATGACAACCAGGCAGCCCAACTACATCAGAAACAAACTAGCCATCTTCATCCTGCTCTATCAATACGTTGTAAATATTTAAAAACACTATTTTTCAAACTTTAATATGCAGGCTCTGCTCATGGATGCTTATTCCTTCTGTTTGCATT
>CAYJUT010000104.1:0-2837 GCA_964373415.1 uncultured archaeon
GAAGAATTTTTAATTCTTCCTTGTATCCTGTTTGTTTCCTTGTAAAGCTATAAGAGGAGTTAATCATGCCAAAGAGAACAAGACCGCGACACGGGTCGCTTCAGTACTGGCCGAGAAAAAGGGCAAAAAGCATAGTTGTACGTACAAGCTATTGGCCCGCCTCAAAAGAGACAAGGCTTCTTGGCTTTGCCGGCTGGAAGGCTGGAATGACCCATGTGCAGCTTGTCGACCAGAATAGCAAGTCGCCGACTCACGGCAAGACAATCGTCAGGCCGGTGACAGTTCTTGATGCTCCTTCTCTCTTTGTTGCTGCAATCCGTTTCTACCTTTCTTTCCCATCTCATGTTGTTGGCGAGCAATGGGCAAAATTGCCCAAGGATATCAAACTTAAAGTAAAAATGAATTCAAAGTCAGAAAGACCGGAAAAATTTGACGATGTTAGGATTGTTGTTGCAACTCAGCCCTCAAAGAGCGGCATGCGAAACAAGAAAAGCGACATGTTTGAGATAGGCATCGGCGGCAGCCTTGAAGAAAAGGTTAAATACGCCGAATCAATACTTGGCAAGGAAATAGACGCAGGGGATAGTTTCAAACCGGGCGAGTTCGTTGATATTTCTGCCGTGACGAGGGGCTACGGATTCATGGGACCTGTCAAGAGATTTCATATAAGGATACAGACGAGAAAAGACAAACAGATGCATCGCCACGTCGGATCAATAGGATCGACGGTTCCAAGACACATCGACTGGAGAGTGCCTGCGGCAGGCCAGTACGGATTTTTCTCACGCACGGAATTCGGAAAGCGAATTGTTATGATAGAAGAGGATGGCAAGAAAGTCACTCCTCTTGGTGGATTTGTTGGCTACGGCTTGCCAAAATCTGCCATATTGATAGAAGGTTCCGTTCCTGGGCCTAGCAAGCGTCTTGTCCGCATCAGAAAGTCTATAAGAAACGCAAAGGTAATTCCAGCCGAAGTGAAATACATTTCTGTGGAGAGCAAACAGGGGAAATAAAAATGACAGCATACTGCGCTTTCGGAGCTGAGATTAGGGATAGCGTTGAAATGGTTATACTTAATTTAGGCAACATGGACGACTATATGCACGAAACTAGTCTTATGGAACAAGAAAAAAATCCTATAGTTCCACCTGTATACGCGAATACGAGACTCGATGCAGTAACAAAATTTTACGAAAGAATATTCGGAAAAATCGGACTTATAATGTGATACTCATGAAAGCAAAGCTTTACGACCTTGATGGAAAGGAAGCAGGCGAGGTTGAATTGCCGCCCGTGTTCAGCACGCCATTCAGGCCTGATGTTATAAAACGAGCAGTGCTTGCGCAGCAATCGGCACGCAGGCAGCCTTACGGCACCGATCCTCTTGCAGGTCTGCGCTCATCTGCCCACTACCACGGCTCCCGTCACTACAGGTTTGCCATGATGAACAAGGAAATGTCGAGAATACCCAGGATACACGGCAAGGTAGGCTACATGGCATGGCGCGCAAGAGTAGCGCCTCATGCAGTCAAGGGAAGAAGAGCTCATCCGCCTAAGGCCTCGAAAATATGGCTGCAGAAGATAAATGACAAGGAAAAGATGCTTGCAATATGCTCGGCAATTGCTGCCTCAAAACCTGTAATATTTGTTGACGATTTCGAGAACATGAAGAACACAAAGTCCTTGTTCGCGCTGCTCTCAAAGGTCATGCCTCAACAGCTTGAGAGATCCGCAAAGAAGAAAGTGCGCGCAGGACGCGGAACAATGAGAGGAAGAAGGTACAACAAGAAGAAAGGACCTCTTGTGCTGCTTTCGAAATCGTGCCCTGCAATAAAGGCTGCCAGGAATGTCCCCGGCGTGGATGCGATCCCGCTCAACAACGTGAATGCAGAACTGCTTGCTCCTGGAACGCATGCTGGCAGGACATTGATAACGACGAAGCTTGCGCTCAGCGTGATGAAGACAAAGTTTGGTGAATGAGTATGAGGAGATTATTCATAAATTCGGCAGGAGCTGGCGAAAATCTGTTTGAAAGAGGACTTGCAACTGAAGAAGGTGAACTTACACGTTATGGTATAACTTTGAAAATGTACCAATTGCGACAACAGCTCGAGGACAGTTGCAAGCGTAACGGTTATCAAAGTAGGACTGACCCAGCAACAATGGTGCCGGTTTATATTTGCAAGGATGGGTCGATACCCATAACATTTCAAGTCCGAGAGGCGTGAATATGATGGACAAAGAAAAAGTTGAAAAAAAAGTTAAGGAGAAGGCTGAAAAAACAAAACCTCAGCAGAAGAAAGAAAAGCCCGCAAAAGTCGAAAAGCCAAAAAAGGAAACTAAACAGAAGAGGGAAATAAAATTGCCTGAATCGGATGCAAAGACTGTTGCTGATGCGTTCAATGTCATAAAATTCGTGCTCATGACGGAAAAATCAGTGAGGATGGTAGAGACGCAGAACAAGCTAGTGTTCATAGTCAACCGCACAGCAGCAAGAGACGAGATAAAGAAAGCCGTGCAAAATGCGTTCAACTCGCCTGTATCAGGCGTAAAGACGGTCATAGACCAGGCGGGAAGGAAGAAGGCTTTCGTGAAGTTCAGCAACGCAGGCGCAGCCGGCGACATTGCGATCAAGCTGGGAATAATATGATGGTGAAAAAGATGAGTTCAATGACAATGTCAGAAAAACGGCATGCAGACGCGAATGCAAGTATGATGTTTGATATTTACCTTAGATTCATTGAAAACTGCCATCTTCATTTATGCAAACAATGAATCCGGAATCCTGTCGTTGACAAACCCGCGGCTTCGTGCAAAAGACTTCCAAAGAAGTCTTT
>CAYJUT010000105.1:0-2763 GCA_964373415.1 uncultured archaeon
CGTGGGTTATATTGCCAACGATTTGATATGGAAAAAGGGTAATATGAAATGGCAAGAAAGAGGAAGGCAAGAGTAATAAAAAAGACAAAAGCCGCTGCAAAGAAACAACATCCGGCAAAAAAATCCACCATCGAATTTTGCGAGAAATGTAGTTCTATAATGGTGCCTGTAAAGAGGGGCAAGACATCGCTTATGAAATGCCGTGGGTGTGGAAAAGAAATAAAGAAGGAAATGAAATCGCTGAAAATTGTTGAGGAGAAAATCAGGACAAGGGGTGTCACTGTTATTGAAAACGATACAACTCTTCTGCCGCTTACGGACAAAGAATGTCCGGATTGTGAACATGACCGTGCCTATTGGTGGCTGCAGCAGACAAGAAGCGCGGATGAGCCGCCAACACAATTCTTTAGATGCGAGAAATGCAAGCACACATGGCGCGAGTACAAATAATAAATGTCTGAAAAATAAAGAGCAAAAATCTATTTTTTGTTCTTGAGTTCTTTCTTGAAGTTGTTTATGAAGGCGGATGTGAAAGAACCGGCATCTTTTGCCGTAAGTTGCGCAATTTCTATAACATTACGCGTTGTTTTTCCAGTTACCTTTCCCCATTCAGCACCCACTTGTCTTGCATTTTTCTTTCTCATATATTTTGGCATATTGACCACGCTAATATATATGAGGTAAAGATTATTTAATACTGTCAATGAGGTAAATAATAACATGAAACTTGTCAAGCTATCTGAAAAAAATGTCAGCAAAATGCTAGAAATTTCAGTTGCGTGTTTTGGTAAAAAATACGTTGAAAAGGAAGTAAAACCTTGGTACAGAAAAAAACTTTTCGGGCAATATAGAAAAGTTCATAGTGTGCTGGAGTATTACATTATTTTTGAAAGCAGAATGCCCATAGGAATAACTGGCTTTTACCAGCTAAAAGGTGACAGTATTTTCTGGCTTGGCTATTTTGGCATTGTACCAAAAGAGCGCAGGAAGGGTCTTGGAACAATCATGTTATTGGAGACGCAGAAAAGGGCAAAAAAATTGGGGTGCAAAATATTTGGTGCTTGGACAACAAGCAAAAGAGCCGCAAAATTCTATGAGAGTAATGGCTTTAAAAAAGGTGAATCATTGAAAACCATTACTGTAGATGGAAGAAAAATTTATACTTATCCAAAATATTCCGTATTTTATTACAAGAAAGTTTAGTACCTTCGTTTTTGCCCGTAAGCCCTTCTTGGCGGCCCGCGGTCATGGTCATACGACCTGCGAAAACCATGTCCATGCTCCCTGCGCTGGTAAAGTGGGATAGACTGCAGCTTTAGGCCGCTGATATCGCCTTTCAGTATCTCGAATCTGCCCATTATTTTCCTGAAATGCTCATGGTCCTGTTTTGCCAGAAGTGAGATGGCTTTTCCTTCCTTGCCTATTCTTGCAGTTCTGCCTATCCTATGGGTATACTCATCAACTGTTTTTGGTATATCAAAATTGAATACGTGAGTGACATTCTTTATGTCCAATCCCCGTGCCGCAACGTCCGTTGCAACGAGAACGTGTATTTTACCCTCATGGAAACCCTCCAATACTTTCGTTCTCTTGCTTTGCTGATGGCCGCCATGTATGGCTTTGGCCTCGATACCGAGTCTCTGTAAATTCTCGGCAACAACATCCGTTGTTGTTCTTGTGCCGCAGAATATTATCGCCAGATCAGGTTTCTCCTTTTCAAGCAAATTGTACACAAGAGAGATCTTGTATTCGCTCTTTGTGTCGTAATAGAATTGCCTGAGCAAATGTTTTGCCACATGCTTCTGGGCCGAGATTTTTTCCGGGTGCTGCATATACCTGTGGACTATGCGCATGATCTCGTCCGGTATTGTTGCCGAGAAAAGCATTGTCTGTCTCTTCTTTGGAAGGTTTCGTATTATGTCCTCTATATCATCTATGAAGCCCATGTCGAGCATCCTGTCCGCCTCGTCCAGAACAAGAATTTTCAAGTTTCTGAAGAATATCGTGCCGCGACTCATGTGATCCAGTATGCGGCCCGGCGTCCCTACCACTACCTCTGCTCTTCTTAGGGCACTTATCTGTGGCTCTATTGAAACGCCGCCAAAAACCTCACATATCTCAACACGCTTGTATTTCGAAAGTTTTCTTATATCCTGGGATATTTGGTTTGCTAATTCGCGGGTAGGCGCAATGACCAGAGCCTGAATGCCTTTTCCATGCTCGATATTCTGTATGATAGGCACTCCAAATACAAGTGTCTTGCCGGAACCGGTCATTGACTGTGCTATAAGGTCCTTTCCAGAAAGAGCAACAGGAAGTGATTTCTCCTGTATTTCTGTCGGATTGGCGAATTTCAAATCGTTTATAGCAGAAAGTACCTTCTGGTCTATCTTCATTTCCTGAAACTTCATTATTATCAGCCGTTAACAACATATAGTAGCCAGTTTGTATACTTAAAGTTAAGACATTCTATTTTCTCAATGCTCCACATAACATCAGGAAGCTCTGTTGAAATGCTCAAAGAAAAGCAGCGACGTAGACCTATACGTCTATTGACGTATAGGTCAGCTAGGAGTATTGTGGGAACACAATACTCCTCACGTCGCTGCTTTTCACTAGGTTTTCAACAGAGCCCATCAGGAATATTTGGCAGTGCGGAATTTGCCGAATCCGTTGCAAAGAAGCTGGGCAAACAGGGCACGACGAATGATCTTGTCATATATAGTGAACCTAGAAAAGAATCCCGACATGTTTTCTGGGTTC
>CAYJUT010000106.1:0-2739 GCA_964373415.1 uncultured archaeon
TCGCAGAACTGAAAAGAAGATTGCCTAGACAAGTGAATCATAACACATTGAAGGTTATTCTCGAGTATCTGGAAGAAAGCAACAAAATCCTGGTAACAATGAAAGGAATAACATGGATACATAACACTAATCCGAACTTGAAAAAGGCAGTTGAGAAGGGCATGGAGTTATGAAACAAATACGCGTCAGGCTTTCGCCAGAAGCGGAGGAAGTTTACAAATACATAAATCAGCATGCGTCAACTTCGAAATTAGAGAGAATGATTCTCAAGGCAGTCAACCAGAAAATAGAACTGATAAAAGCGAATTCCCACTATGGAGACGGAATTCCGAAAAATCTTATACCGCAAGAATATAAGGTAAAGTACGGCGTGACAAATCTTTTTAGAGTAGAGCTTCCAAATTTCTGGAGAATGTTATACACACTAACAGCCGAAGGCGACATAGAGATAATAGCCTTTATTCTTGATATCATTGACCATAAAACGTACGACAAAAAATTTGGATACAGAAAGAAATAAGGGCTCACAGCTGTGCTTGGCTGATGGTTAGGTTCTGCGCAGGACAAATGTAAGAGAGTTGTGGTTGGTCTGTGGTTTACGCCATTGTTATTTTTCTTTTGTCTTTGACAAGAATATCCACGCAGGTATAAGGTTTATTGCGCCTTCTCCTACAGATACTTTTCTTTCTTCATTCTTTGTTATCATTATACCTTTCTTTACGCTAAACTTTCGCATAAATTCCCTGACGCCTAAAATATCGCTGCCTAAAATTTTCCTTTTGTATTTTATTTCTATTGGCATGTTTTCATGGATTATATCTACTTCATGAGAATTTTTCCAGAAATTGTCTGAATGCAGGCTGTTAACTATTGCAGTTTCAGCCATCTGTCCAATCAATTTTTCGTCTATACTCTGGCTAAAGGCGACTATTATGGATGTATCTACAGGGTAAACTCTTTTCAGTTTTCTTATGCTTGACAGCTTGCCTTTTCTGTAGTTACCCAGAATTTTAATTAAAAAGCTGTCATTTAGCAGCATTATGTACGTTTTAATTGATCTTCTGTCCTTGTCGAGCTGTTTTGCAAGAGACTGATAATCCAAGTACATGCCGGGATTTGATGCTATTATTTCAACCAATTGTCTGATCGTTTCTGTATCCTTTATGCCAAATAAAACTACAATATCTTTGAAAATTATCTTGTCGAGCACAACAGATTTTACATAGTCTTTTATTTCCTGCCTGCCTTTACCTATAACTTCCGGAAAACCCCCGTTTTCTAAATATTCTGAAAACAATATCTTCATTTTTGCACTGCCGCCTGCTACATCTTTTATTTCAGCGTATTCTTCAAAAGAAAGCGGGTTCAGACGAAACTCATTTATCCTGCCGGCAAGAGTCTCTTTTGTCTTTGACGCTATGAATAAGCTTTCGGAACCGCTTACAAAAAACTTTATTTTCGGATAAAGATCGTAGTATTTTTTAAGCTGGTTCGTCCAATCAGAAAGCTTCTGAATCTCGTCTAAAA
Organism: uncultured archaeon; assembly: GCA_964373415.1. Lineage (GTDB taxonomy): Archaea > Aenigmatarchaeota > Aenigmatarchaeia > GW2011-AR5 > GW2011-AR5 > GW2011-AR5. The sequence goes on from CAYJUT010000106.1 coordinate 1,528, forward strand.
ATACATAAACCTTATCATTTCTTAAGTCCTTTGATTTAATTTCTCTATAGGCATCCATCAAATCGTCTAGATTTTCTACAAATTCATCGAAGTTGAAATAAAGTATGTTTGTTTTCTCTGTAGAATTATCAAGAAGTTTCTGGATAAGCTGGAACATAAGTGTTGTTTTTCCGGTCCTACGCAAACCCACTATAGAAGCCGCGTACCTTTTTTTCAGGCTTTCTGTAAGGTCGTAGAAAAGTTTTCTCCTGTATTTATGTAAAAGTTCCGCAGGCACTTTGCCTGTGAACCACCACGGATTAAACTCCTCTATTCGTTCCCTTTTCATCATTAGTTTACACACAGAAAAGTATTTAAAACATGTACATCATGATGTACATAAAAGTCTATTTTGTGTACATGATATTGTACATTAATAGAAGACCCTATGGGCCACGTTAGGCTGATGGTTTGGCTCTGTGCAGGCCAAGTGTAATCCACGTGCGGTTGAATAGCAGTCTACATTTTATTTATCTTCCACAATTATAGACTGTTTGGACAACTCTTTTGCCAATTTCTGTATGTTAACATAAACAATTCCTCTTAATCCTACTTTTTCTGCGGCATCTACATATTCTCGGTTATTATCAATGAATATACCTTCAGCCGGTTTAATCCCTAGTTCTTTTATTACGTGTTCATAGGCTTTGGGATTCGGTTTTCTTAATCCTATTTCTGTAGAGATAAAAACACGATGAAAATAGTTGAATAACCCTCTTTCTCTATGAAATTCTGCTATCTCGACCTCTGTGTTTGTAAAACATGCAACTTTAAAGTTTTGCTTTAATTTTTGAATTAGATTAATCAAATTTGTGTCGTAATGCCCTGATAACTTTTTATATAATTCAAGATGCTTTCTTAATAGTTTTTCTGGAGTAAGATCGTTTCTATTCGTATTTTCTATTAAATTTTTATAAAAATCTAATAAAGTAATCTTTCCTGTTTGTAAAGGAACCATATTGTCTTTGAATTTAGAAATAAGAGTATCTATACTAATACCTACTAGTGGTCCCAGCTTGGAAAAAATATTCTTCCAAGAGTCGTGAGGCTCAATTACAACAACTCCGCCAATATCAAAAATAATTGCTTTTATCATACTATTCATAGAAAATTAGGTTTTAAATCTAGTAGTTCAATACCTTCTATTCGCTGGGCTCGTAGCTGTGTTTGGTT
>CAYJUT010000107.1:0-2728 GCA_964373415.1 uncultured archaeon
AATTATTATGTGCTTCACATTGTCAAGCTTCTCTTCACCGCACTTGATAAATTTCAGGAGTTTTTCTTCCCCATTAATACAGCCAAAATCTTCATTCATTCTGTCTCTTAAACTCTTCACGTCTTCCTGAACCATCTGTCTTATATTTTTCCGCTTCTCCTTTGCTAATTTTTTCCATGCAACCATTACTTCCTTGTCGTGGTCATAATCCTCAACCATAAGCCTAAAAGTACCGTCTTTGTAAACAACAAGAATAAGCGAATCCGAAACCTGTAGCCACTCAAAACTTTTTTCTTTTATTCTTACAACAGCAGCACATGTATTCCACAAATTTGACTTCTTTTTTGTGTCTATTTTTTCCTTCTTCATTGCGTTCATTAATTTTCTGTTTGCAGTTATGGCAAGTTCTTTGAGAGGCTTATTATTCTTTTCAAATTCATCCCTCAAAATTTCAGCCGCGAGCAGTCCGCCGCTCTTTCCAGATTTGTCAAAATACTTGTTTATGCCGTTGGCGCCGTCGAAAACGCCAAATATGTCCTTGCCTATTAGATAGGTATCCTCTTTTTTCTGGCCTTCGTCAAAAACGAAGTTGATTTTCATAAGAAACTAACTGCTATAAACTTTTAATCCTTCTTCGCTTCAATAAGTATCATGGAAAAGTCAGCGCTCCTAGAAATAATACATTTGAAATCTTTATTAAGTTTATAGCCGACCAACTTAATATTCTGGTTATTACACAAGTTGGTCACATATAGTTAACCCAGTAAATCATATCCGAAATCTTTACTGGGTTAACTATAAAACTATAATACTTTTATGAAAACTAAAACCGTGTCAAAGGAATGGGGCAAACTAATGCCAACTAACAGTCCAAAAATAAAATACAGAAAAGGCGACGCAAATTGGGTATTTGAAACCCTCGGATGGAAGAAACATGCAGGACGATGAAGTTGGAGTTTTTGGATTAGGTATAAAAGTTTTGGATTAGGTATAAAAGTATTCAAAAACGAAGACGGCACTCTTGAGTATCAGACTCAAAGCGTTAATCAGGGCGTGCCAATTGAAGTTGTAATCATGCAACTGAGATCCTTTATCAACAAATTGGAAAAAGACTATTTTGATGAGTTTGATCGCGGGACAAAATAAATTTCTTTTCGCAGGAATTTTTCTTTATCTTAGATTCATTGAAAACTGCCATCTTCAGATGGCAGATGAAACACAATGAATCTGGGATCCTATCGTTGACAAACCCACGACTTCGTGCAAAAGACTTCCAAAGAAGTCTTTTGGCGACTCAAGTTGAGCAGAGCTCAACTTCGAGTTAGTCGTGGGTTATATTACCAACGATTTGATAATAGTTCTTTTTGACCGGAAGCTACGTTTCTTTTTAATAAGTTTTCTTTCTCAGAAGGGTCTTTCTTTTCCGAAAAGAAAGAGGTTTATTTCTTGTACTTCTTGACTATCTCAACTATCTTCTTTATTTCTTCCTTCTTGAGATTTGTTCTCTCTTTAGAGAACAGCGCCTCTACCTCTTCTTCTGTGTCAGGCATCATGCTTAGAATAACTGCGATATAGCGCGGTTTGAGTATGCTTATGCCGCCCAGCTCTTCCGTGACATTTTTCAGCTGCGCAGGCGTCAGTGTTGCGACCTTCTCCAGGTATTCAAGGCAGATCTTCTGGTCGTAAACAAGGTCCCTGTCCTTCTTCCTTTCCTCGAGCAGCCGCTTTGCATCATGCACGCTTACATCGTCTTCCGCTGTTATGTCCATTATAAATCCCTTTCTTTTCCAAAAGAAAGGTCTTTATCAAACCCTAAAGAAAAGGATTTGACTCGACCTTCGGTCTCGAATATTACCAACGATTTGATAATATGTTTTCCAGTAGGGCTTTCTTGCGAGTGACAACGAGCCTACCGTAATATATTTCTTTTGCCTTAAGGATTTTCTTTTTCAAAGAAAAGCCTTATTTTGATAGTTTGAGGTGTTCGGGAGTCAGCTGGTATTTCTTCTTTAGCGAGCCATCCCTTATCTCCACTACGTATGATCGTCCTGCCTTTTCAAGTATGGTCCCGGTCTTGCCGTGGGTCCGAGGATGCTGGAAGCTACTGTTTGACCTGAGCACGACATGCACCGTGTCGCCTACCTCGAATTTCTTTAGAAGCTCGGTCAGCGTAGGCTTTGTAGGCTTCCTTAGTTTCTTCCTGGTGCCTCTCATTTTTCCGTATGATTTCTGTACGATAATATTCCCCTCGTTATTCCTCTTCGTAATTGACTGGCAAAGCTTAAAAGTGTGAATTAACGCCATTTTTAAAAGGCTAACTTGACTTTATTTCAAGTTGTTTTATCATGTTCCGGAAACTTTCACATATCGCGTGCGCTTTCCGTCTACCCGACGCTCAACCAAGCCGCTGTCAAGCAACGGCTTCAAATAATGCATAACTGATTTACCACAATCCATTCTAAGCTGAATTTCTCTTAGCCTCGGGCCCTTGTCATCTTAGATTCATTGAAAACTGCCATCTTCATTTATGCAAACAATGAACCTGGGATCCTGTCGTTGACAAACCCGCGACTTCGTGCAAAAGACTTCCAAAGAAGTCTTTTGGCGACTCAGGTTGAGCAGAGCTCAACTTCGAGTTAGCCGTGGGTTATATTTTACCAACGATTTGATCTCATTTGAAATTTTCCCGATAATCACATTTATATTGGTGGAAAACCAATAAAATCGT
>CAYJUT010000108.1:0-2693 GCA_964373415.1 uncultured archaeon
CAAAGGGATTTGTATGCAGACACAAATAAAAGTTTTCGAAAAACTGAAGATGAAAAAGCCGATACTGATAGAGGGCCTGCCAGGTATAGGCAATGTCGGCCGCGTTGCTGCTGGCTACCTGATAAACGAGCTCAAGATGAAGAGGTTCGCCGAGTTATACTCGCCGCATTTCTTGCCTCTTGTGCTGCTCCAGAGCGATTCAATTGCTACTCTGCTCAAGTGCGAGTTCTACTACTACAAGGGACATGATAAAGACATCATTGTATTGACCGGCGACACACAAAGCATATCTCCTGAGGGCCATTACGAGATATGCGAGATCATACTTGATTTTGTAGAAAAACTCGGGGTAACAGAAATAATCACGCTTGGGGGATTTGCCGAGGGCAAGGAAATAGCAGAGCCCCGTGTCATAGGGGCTGTCAACGACAAGAAAATGCTCAAGAAGTACAACAAGTCAGATATAGACTTCGGCAAGGCGCACCCGATAGGCACCATAGTCGGCGCTTCGGGGCTGCTTCTGGGACTTGGGAAACTGCATGGCGTGGATGGCCTGTGCCTGATGGGCGAGACCTTTGGCATGCCTCTTATAACAGATCCAAAAGCTGCTGACGCATTACTGCACGTGCTTGTCAAGATACTCGGCATAAAAATTGACATGTCCAAACTCGAGAAGACGATAAAGGAAATGGAAGAGAAGATAGAAAAGACTGACAAAATACACAAAAAGATGCTCGAAGAGATTTCGGATAACAAGAAAAGGGACGATGTAAGGTATATAGGCTAAAGAAGCGGAGCGATGACATAGAAATAAATTTCATGATCTTGTTTCTGACGAAAATTTTTTATTGCAGATACTGTGGCAGGCGGAGAAATGCCAGAAGAAGACATCTTTACTGAGTTTCCGACTGCTATATTCCTTACTAGAGTAGTCATTCCATCATAAGGCAATTTATCTAAGATTTCTATCAATTCATTTACTTCTTTTGTTGGCAGCAAGCCTGATCTTCTGAATTCTGTTTCTGTTTCTCTATGAAGCCTCTCGGCCTCGGTGATTCTCGCTTCTGTATAAATTTCGCTGGCTGACATGCCTGTTGATAGTTCCATTTCACGTATTATCTTAGCAGGTGCTCTACTGAAAAAATCCAACATGCGTTGCGCTGCATCGTAATCCGGGTTTATTGCACCTTTAATCAGTTCATCTGCATAGCCATATTCCGATACGGTTGCAGTTTCGGCTGCCGTTTCGTCCACGAGTCTTGTATAAAAAAAATAATGTACTGGATTTGTTGAAGGCGTACGCGCTATCAGAAGTTCATTAGAATCCATTAAATAATGAACCAATTCATGGAATAAGACGGCCTCGTGCTGTTTTTTAGCTGTAATAATGCGACGCTTTGCAGGCTGATAGCTTGCGGCGTAGTTTATGGCGTCTCTGTTAAGCAATTTGTATAAAAATCCCGGACTATATAAGTTGATTTTGGAAGTTGGACTGGACAAACCAAGTACGACAGCACAGCGGTCTGCCAAAGTACCTGCTGTCTGCCTGACGTCTACAATTCCGCCTTCCCGGTAATTATAGCCCGAAATCCATGCCAAGAACTTATGACAAATGCTTATAAACTTTGCTCATAAATGATACTTTGCTCATATTATAACTTAGGTGTAAAAATGTTTTACGAAGGACTGACTCGTTTTGAGAAGACGCGGATCATGTCGGCGCGCGCTCTGCAAATATCCATGGGTGCGCCTATACTGATAAAGACAAATGTCAGCGATCCCAAGACTATTGCCCTGCAAGAATTCGAAAGGAATGTGCTGCCAATAACAATCAGGCGCGCTCTGCCAAAGAAAAGGTAAATTTAGGGTCTGTCAACTTGGGTGTCCGGGGTATAGAACGATATGTTCAGGATAGCAAGAAAGAAATTAAAGAAATAGCAGGATTTGCAGAACTTGCAACTTTTAACCTCTCCTATTTCGGATCTGTATATGTATATTTAAAAATTTCGCAAAGACGGATAAAAATTGATGACTGATAATCATGGCAAAGACCAAGCTTTTGATACCACGGGAGAAGTACCTATCCGCGGGCGTACACATAGGCATGACTTTGAAGACTGTTGATATGGAGCGCTTCATCTACAAGGTCAGACCAAACGGTCTTGCTGTTTTGAATGTCGGCATGCTTGACAAAAGGATAGAGCACGCCGCAAATATGCTTGCGCCGATGAAAAACATACTTATAGTTTCAAGAAAGGAGAACGGCCAGGAACCCGCAAAGAAATTTGCTGATGCGGTAGGCGGAAAGGCGATTGTCGGCAGGTTCATGCCAGGATCGCTTACGAACCCTTCCTTCAGGGACTTCTTCGAGCCGGACGTGACCATAGTTGTAGACCCTGCCGCTGACAGACAGGCAATAAAAGAGTCTACACAGATGAGAATGCCGATAATAGGCCTCTCTGACACGTTCAATGATACTTCCTACATCGACTTTGTCTTGCCTTGCAACAACAAGGGGAAAAAATCCGTCGCCCTTATCCTGTGGCTTCTAGCAAAACTGATAAAAGAAAAGCGCGGCGAGCAGTTCGCTGCAACGCCTGAAGAATTCGGCTACACTTAAACTTTTCTTAGAAAGAAAAGTTTAATCAAAAGAAATGAATCTTAGAAAGAAAAGTTTAATCAAAAGAAATGAA
>CAYJUT010000109.1:0-2671 GCA_964373415.1 uncultured archaeon
CAACTTCGAGTTAGCCGTGGGTTATATTGCCAACGATTTGATTTTATTTAGCACGTTCATCGTTTCCACTTACTTCCAATTTCCCGCCGGCCTTTTCTATTTTTTGCTTTGCCTGTGCGGATACATGTGAAACTTTTACAGTGACTGCACGGTCAATCATGCCCTTGCCTAGGAGCTTGTCATATCCTAACTTGCCCAGGTCGATATTGTCGCCATCCATCTTTGCGACATCCATGACATTTATCCACTTCAGTTTTTTGCTCCTTGAAAAGAATCCCTTGTAACCATAGTGGTCGGGCTCTACTGACACAACGTGGGAGAATTTGTGCTTGTGGCTGCCACCGAAGCCGCGTCCGCCCTGGCTGCCTCCGCCCCTGCGCTTTTTCTTGTGCCCGCCGCCATGGCTCGTCCGGCCGCGCCACTTTCTTGTTTTCAGTTTGAATCGAACTGTCATCTAAACCATCCTCTTTATCATTTCATTTATCTTCGCGTTGTGTCCGAGAACACCCTTGGGATAGTGGAGTTTTTTTGACTTGAACCCGCCTCTTGGAGGTTTCAACCCTGTTTTGCCTTTCAGCAAATTGATTGTCTCCTCGTTGGCCTCTCCCCATGCTGAGTGATTGCCGACCTTCAGTATCATGCCCATGTTGGACGGCGTATTCTCAAGAAACTTAAACGAATATATCTTCTTTAGTCCGAGCATTTTGAATGTGGCAAGTACGTCATGCCGTGTTCCGATCTCGCCCCGCACTCTTACTATTAATATCATTCTGCATCGGTCTCCTCTACTTCCTCGTACTTCTCTTCCTGCTCCTTTGCAGGCGCCCTTGATTCCAGTCTCATCCTGTTCATCCTCTTGAACGCATCAAATATCGCAAGCGTATAGTTGTTTCTTGTTTTCGATTCGCCATATCGCTTTGTCCAAAGATCTTTTATGCCGGCAAGCCTCATCATCTTCTTTGCCTCGTTATTCACGCAGAGGCCGATACCTTTCGGTGCAGGTTTCAATAGTACGCGTGAAGAACCTGACTTCCCTTCCACTTCCATGGGAACGGTGTGCCTCTCGCCGCAGCCGCATTCCCATGAGCCGCAGCCGCGCAGGACTGGTATGATACTGAGCTTGGCGTTTTCTGTTGCTTTCTCTATCGCGGCCCTGTTTTCTATTGCCACCGCCTTTCCTATGCCTATGTAGCCGTCCCCGTTGCCGACGACAACCATCGCAGAAGCACGATACCTGCGGCCGGATCGGTGCATGCGCGTGGTTCTTCTTGTGGGCGTTCTTCTTATCCCCCCGCCCTTTCCTGGCGAGCCGCCTATGAATATTATGTCAGTTTGGAGGTTGGGTACCAGCCTGTCGATTATCTGCGGCTCTTTTATTTTCTTGCCGGTCGCAAATATCTCGTCAAGGCTTATCTTGCCCTCTACCACCATTCTTCCCAGTTCTGTCCTTGGTTTCCAGTTCATTTTTTATCACGCCTCTACTTTTTCCTTTAATGAAATTTCAATATTCTTCTTCACTTCTTCGAAATGTTTAGGCAGCTCTTCCGGATTCAGCCCATTCTTCAGGTAAGCTGCAAACTGTTTTTTGTACTTGTCCTGCGAGCTCTTAAGTTTAACAGCGTAATCGGCAACATGTTTGCCTGCTATCCTGTCAGTGTGAGGCACCGCTTCTTTTCCTATGTTAACCGAAACACCAGAATCTTTCACCCCGAGTGCAGCTGCGTAAAGGCTCGAACCTTTCACGGAAGTCTGCAGCCCCAGATCCACAACAGCCTCCTTAATGCTATGTTTCTGCGCACTCAAGCCGGCAAGATAGCCCGTCAGGTATCCGGCAGATATGCTGCCGCCGTGACCTTTCCATCCGTATTTCTGCAGTGTCTTCGAGAATACTTCGGTAACGGTCCTGTCGCCGCTCGCATCGTTTGTAATGAGCTGGATGCGGAAGTTATTGAGCGATTTTCTTATGACAAGCCTTGGTCTGCCAGACTTGAGCAGTGCAAGTCTCTGCACGTAATCTGTTTTCTCTTGATATCGTCTTCTAAAGGTCATATTCATGACGCCTCTTTTTTAATCAGGTTATTTCTTTCCAGATAAATCATCACGTGACCCTTGCTGCGGAAATAGCCGCTCTTTGATTTTGTGTAAAGATCACGATAAGTCTTATTGTCTATTTTCTTCTCGGACCTAAGATTCTTGATCAGCACTCTCAACGATCGCACGGTCCTCATCCATGCCTGTTTTTTATTCAGCCTGGTTCCCTTGTAGCCCTTTACGGAACCCCGGCCACGTCTTCTTCCTTTCTTTTTTTGCGCCGCAAGCTTCTTTTTCCTAAAGCTGCTAATGCCTTTCTTGGGCCTTGCATAGATAACGCCGTCCCTTACAAGTCTCCTCACATCTTCCAGTGTTATAGATTCCTCTATATCTGCAAGGCGCGACGGGTTCATCCATACGCGGCTTTTTCCGCACTTCAGTATCTTTGCGGCCATGTTTTTCTGCGCGTCCATTTCAAATCCCTTTCTTGAAAGAAAGGTCTTTGAATGCCCCAAAGAACTGGGGTTCTAAAGACCTTATTGACCTTATTTCAATTTTATTTTCTCCCATTTTTTATAATATTTTTCTTTTGACTGGTTTATTTTCTCCCATTTTTTATAATATTTTTCTTTTGACTGGT
>CAYJUT010000110.1:0-2636 GCA_964373415.1 uncultured archaeon
AGAGAAAGCACTGATATTAGCAGGCGGAACTGGATCAAGATTATGGCCATTGACAGATGATGACGTAAGACCAAAACCAAACGTGTACATGGGCGGATCTAAGCGCATGCTTGAATACGTCGCGGATGGCTTTGTCATAGCCGACTATTCACACCTGTACATAGCCGTCCAGCACATGCGGGAAGGGGTAAAGGACGCCTTTGGCGACGGATCAAACTTTGTTTACGGTACGAATGGTGAAAGTGTTCCGCTGAAAATAACCTATACAGAAGCGCCACCAGGCAAACCCTTCAGGGGAACTGCTGATGCGGTAAGGAAGTCCAGGGTTTATCTTGCCGACAGTGTGGCTGTCACAAACAGAGAAACGCATGAAGAACTAGAAGTAAGTGGAAAAGAATATCTGGAAAACAAAGAAAAATTAAAATTCAAGCGATTTGTAGATGCGTTTGATACTGTAATTATAGGCTCAGGGGATGTGCTCAATAATTTTGATATTGCCGATCTTGTCAGATTCCATAAGAATAGGGGCGGCATGGCAACAATAGCCGCATACACAATGACAGATATAAGCAATATAGTCGGCAACTTCGGTACGGTTACGCTGGATGAACATGGTAAGATAGAAGGTTTTGATGAAAAGCCAAGAAGACGTGAAGATGTAAAATCAGATGTAATTAACACAGGCATATACGTGTTTGACGCAAGCATTCTTGACTGGCTTGACAAGCATGGGGATGTAACAGACTTCGGGAACCATGTGTTTCCAGAACTTTTAAGACGAGGCGAGAAAGTTTTCGCACACACAATGTCAGGATACTGGAATGATGTAGGAACGTTGGAAAGCTACAGAAGAACAAATCTTGAGCTTATTGATGGCATACACGGCATAGATATCCGTTCGCACATAAGAAGGCAGCAGAAAGCAAACAGGATATTGGGCCGGCCAAGCCATTCGCTAATCTCACAGGGCTGCGAAATAGAGCATGACACAACAGTCACAAACTCCGTGCTGGGAAACGATGTAACAATAAGAGAGGGCGCATCAGTACAAGAGAGCATTGTCCTTTCGGGTTCGGAAATCGGCGAGCGCGTGCATTGCAGAAACGTCATAATAGACGGCGACGTAAAAATTGACAAAGGCGCGCAAATGGGCGAATATGCTGTGATAGGCAAGGGAACGCATATCAGATCAAGCGCGGTAATTCATCCCGGCATCAAGATACGCCCGGGCGAAATAATTGAAGGCGAAGTAAAACAGGACTTGCTCAGAGAAGAATAATTTTACATCCCGAACTGCCTAAATAAAGAGCCAAAACCGCCCCTTTTCATCTTTCCCGGCGAGAACTGTTTCATCATCTTCTTTATCTTGTTGTAATTTGCAAGAAGCTCGCGGACCTCGCTTTCTTTCACGCCGGAGCCAAGGGAAATACGTCTCATGCGCGAGGAGTTTATTACATCAGGGTTCTCCTTCTCTTCCAGCGTCATTGACTGTATCATAAATTTCCATCTTTTCATCTTTTCTTCCTGCTCGCTTATGTTCCCCTTCTTTGCAGCGACGCGACCGAGACCGGCCATATCAAGCACCTGCGACATCGAGCCCATCTTCTGCATCGACTCCAGCTGCAAAAGAAAATCATCCATGCCGAAGTCTCCCTTCATGATTTTCTTGGCAGACTTCTCATCAACAACCGAACGCGCTTTTTCAAGCAGCGTCTCGAGATCAGCAAACCCGAGAAGACGCGACACGAATTTTTCCGGGTCATAGTGCTGCAGATCCTCAGGCGTCTCGCCGACGGCAATGAACTTGACGCGCGCGCCGGTAAGGCTGCATGCCGTAAGCGCACCGCCGCCTTTCGCAGTGGCGTCAAGCTTTGTAACTATCACGTCGCTTATCCCCAGCGCATCGTGGAATGCAGTTGCCTGCTGCTTTGCTGCCTGACCGATATCCGATGGAATGACAAGTATCTTTTCATCCGGATTTATTATTTCATTTAATTTTTTTATTTCATTTACCAGATCCTTGTCAAGGGCGTTTCTGCCCGATGAGTCAACAATTATAACATCACCGCCGGAATGCTTCAGCGCATTCTTCAATACTTTCGACGAATCTTTTTCGCCTTTCTCGCCGTAAAAAGGCACGTCTATCTTCTTTGCCAATTGCTGGAGCTGCTCGAAAGCCGCCGGCCTGACTGTGTCGCAGCAAATCAGGAACGGCTTCAGGCCTTTCTTCTGGTAAAATCTGGCTAATTTCGCGGCCGAGCTTGTTTTACCAGAACCATACAGACCGGCAAGAAGAATTTTCTTGGGCTTCAGTTCTATCGCAGATTTTTCCTTTCCCATTATGTCCGTGAGGGCTTCGTAAACAATTTTTATTGCGTATTCCCTGCGTGTCAGTCCCTCAGGAACCCGCTCGGAGATGCGCCTCTTTATCCTCTCGGTCAGCTCAAAAACCATCTGCACGTTAACGTCAGCAGTAAGCAGCGCGCGCTGTATCTCTTTTGTGAGCTCGTCGATATCCTGCTTGTCAACGCTGCTTCGCGTGAGCTTGTCTATTGCTCCGCGCAATTTGTCCGAAAGTCCGTCTAACATACGCATCCTTTGGAGAAGAAGGTTTTAAAATGTAGTTATAGTGAACC
>CAYJUT010000111.1:0-2634 GCA_964373415.1 uncultured archaeon
CTATGCTCCCGGCGGGATTTGAACCCGCGCCACCGGCTTTCTTTTTGCACTCTTCCGCTTTGGTGCAGCTTTCTGGAAAGGTGCATTGAAAGGCCAGCATCCTATCGACCAATTGTTGACCGGGCTAGACGACGGGAGCTTTGGCTAAACATAATTTGGATTAGGCTTAAATAAAGAATTAACTGCGCCGTATTCTTGCTTTCCTTTCTGCGAGATCTTTCAAACGCCTCTCTGCAATTCTCTGGCTGTGCATTATTACGTAAATTACAACTACAACGATAATAGTGACTATTATTGCTGCCAAAAACTTGTAGAAAAGTCCCTCACCCTGTGGCACTATCTGCTCTATGGCAGCCTTTATTGCTTCGTTCCAAAATAAGCCTACGACCAGTGCAAGGGCAGAGACAATTGATGTCAGTACAAGCGTCCGTATGTCGGACATTTTCCTTATCTTATTTTCAACCTCATCTGTCATAAAAACCAGATTTATTTAATTAATCACATGTATAAAGTTTATGCCCAAAATTTAAGTACTGCTGGGATAGCCAAGCTAAGCCCTTTCTTTGAAAAAAGAAAGCCCTTAATGAGAAAGAAAATATTATAAATTGGCTCTTAATTGGCTCTTGAATGGTCTACGGCGCAGGTTTGCTACAGCCCTTTTTGCTCACGTAAAAAGCGCTGGCGGAAAAGTCGGCAAAGGCTTGTAAATAACCTGTGGGGCGCAAGCCCCACGAGGGTTCAAATCCCTCTCCCAGCGTGAAGGATAAGACATACGCTGACGGCTCTCAAAATTTAATAGAAGTCAGAATTACACAGTGCAAACGACCTTAGATTCCATCAAGGATTCTGGTGCAGGCTGTGCTATTATTGGCTCGTGAATCACAGGCTTGTTTCTGTAGATCGTCTCGAAAACAACCCTTATCTCTATACGCCCTTTATCAACGTTGGAATCGAATCGCCATCTGCGAATTTGGCGCAGTTTTACCTTGTCTATTCTCAAGAACTCTGATGCCTCGAAGATTTGTATGCCGACAACAAAGCCTTCTTTGTCTATATCCATCGTAAACCTGTCGGCTTCTATAGACGAGTCGTAATCCCTGTCCTTTATTTTAAAGAACAATATGTCATTAGCGTAATCATAATCGAACTCGCCTTTGCCCTCTAAGTGTCTTTTCTTTTCCATAACCATGCTTAGTTCCGTATGATTATTTATACATTAACCTGCAACTAATAATATGTCATTTAAGAATGAGGAAGACTTCAGAAAGAAAATCGGCATGACACCTGTAGAGTTTGCAAGGTTCATCAGAACCAGCACAAAGAAGGATATAGACAGGGAAATAAAGAAACTAAAAGCTGGCAAGAAAGCTTATTAGTGCATCTTTAGTTCTGATGAAGCGTGGCGTCTTTAATTTGTGCTTCTCATTTATGCCTTTGTAAATTTTGATTATTTCTTCATTGCCCATAGTTTTCCTGTTGAATGTGGCAACTGCTGTGAGGGCGGCGGCGGAAGCTGCCGAAACGATCCTGAAATCCTCTATCATATCTTCTGCCTTATTTCTGCCATACTTCTGCTTCACAGCAGCAAAGTATTCGTCTGACAACTGAAGGACAAAAGGCGTTATACCTATCTTGCCGCCTGCGCATGCGTTGTGAAGCTCTTTCAGTTTCTCTGAATTTTCTTTTCTGTAAGTTCTTCTGAGGAAATCAGAAGCCTTGCTTATCTCCTTTTCGACCACTACAGAGGACATTATTATTGATTTCTTTGAGGCTTCTCTCAACGCCTTTTCGAGTTCGGAATCCGTCAAAGCGCTGATATATACGGACGTGTCTATGAGAATCATAATGATAGTTGTATGCTCCAATATAAATGCAGAAAATCAAATTCTTCTGGAAGTCTTAAATAATCGCCTCTTTATTTAACATGCATACGTCAAAAAAGGACATAAGCAGAATTGCTGGGAGCTCTCCCAGCTCTTAAACTTATTTAAAAAAGAAGATTAACCAAGAAAAAGTTCAGGGTCGGTGGTCTACCGGTATGAGTCAAGTAGCTTGGTGTATTAGACTACCAAACGCCGCCCTTACAAGGCGGAAACAGGCGGTTCAATTCCGCCCCGACCCATTCCAATCACGCCAGAATTACGCCTAGAAGCCGGGCAATCTTTATATTTACCAAGCACCATAATAGAAAGTAATACAAGGAGGAATTACAATGTCAATAACTTCGAAGAGCTTCTCGGACATGACGAGAAAGGATGTTTTTACTCACAAGGGTGTGTACTGCGGCAAGATCATAGATGTCGGCATTGACCTCGAGAAATTCCGCGTGAAATCTCTTGTTGTTGACGCCGTGCGTGGCTCGTTTCTTGCAAGCCTAGTTGGCGACAAGAAGGGTGTAATCGTTCCTTTTACGATGGTGCAGTCTGTTGGCGATGTTGTCATAATAAAGCACATATCACCGGCATCTGTCGAGACCGAGGAAGAAGCACCTTCCAACTAAGCCTGATGTATTCTGTTTGATTTTCTTCTGATTCTGTACGCATCAAATCGTTGGTAATTATAACCCACGACTAACTCAGGTTGAGCTCTGCTCAACCTGAGTCGCCAAAAGACTTCTTTGGAAGTCTTTTGCAC
>CAYJUT010000112.1:0-2630 GCA_964373415.1 uncultured archaeon
TGCGACTAACTCGAAGTTGAGCTCTGCTCAACCTGAGTCGCCAAAAGACTTCTTTAGAAGTCTTTTGTACGAAGTCGCGGGTTTGTCAACGACAGGGTCCCGGATTCATTGCCACAAGAGGATGGCAGTTTTCAATGAATCTAAGATAAATACTGCCACAACATTTTCGCGCTCTATTTGTAATGCTTTCGTACTGTAGGATATGCCTTAAGTACTTTCCAGACGCTACTGGTTGTTACTGAGTAAGAGATATATTTATATACTTTTTGCTCAAAGAGACAACTACTGAGGGGTAAAAATGGTCGCAAGTTCAAAGGCTCTGGATGCACTAAGAACCATAGGTCTTAACAAGTATGAAAGAAACTTATGGGTAGCTCTGCTTTCCCGCGGCTCTTCTACAGCTGGAGAGCTCTCTGATATTTCTAATGTTCCTCGATCAAGATGCTACGATGTTCTTGAATCTCTTGCCGACAGGGGATTTGTGATCGTGCAGCCCGGAAAACCGATGAAGTATGTGGCCGTTCAGCCGCGCGAGGCACTTGACAGACTTAAGAAAAAGGTTCATCAGGAAGCCGTAGAGACCGGCGACAAGGTAGACAGACTGATAAAGAGTGAACATATCAGGGAACTGGAAAAAATACACAAGGAAAACATAAAGACTGTAAGGCCTGAAGACCTAACTGGAGCGCTAAAAGGCAGATATGCGGTGCTTCAACATCTCGAAACGATGATGAAAAATGCGAAGAAGTCCATAAAGCTCATGACGACGGAAAGCGGACTAGTAGAGCTCATGGAAAATCATTCTAATGTTCTCAAGAAAGCTTCGGATGCGGGTGTTAAGATACAGATAGCTGCGCCTGTCGGGAAAAACACAGCGGAGCACGCAAAAACGCTTTCAAAATATGCACAGATAAGAAACATAGAGGGCGTTGATCAGAAGATAGCCGGCCGCCTTTGCGTTGTTGACGGCGAAGAGTTTGTGTTGGGCCTGACAGACGACGAAAAAATACACCCTACGCAGGATGTTGCACTGTGGACGCAAAGCTCACATGCAACTGCAAACATGTTCGAGCCAATTTTCGAGCACGTCTGGCAGAGTGCGAAACCGGTAAAGTAAGCTTTTTCTGACTAGCTTTTTGAACGTTTCTATCAACATTTACGTAATGTACCTTACAACAGAAGACGAGCAAATGCTCAATGGAAGCATAGAAATAATAGGACATATTTTTGAACGGTTAAGGGACATGCCCATTAAAGACGCTGCAAGGGACATATCGGAACTTGACAAGGCCAAAAGAGAAAGATACGCTCGCAAAGACAGAAAAGATACGCGTATGTTTGATATTGTTGCGGAAGACGCTATTTCTATCGGGGATGGTTTTAGCGGCCATATGGACCAGATGCTTAGAGTTTATAATCAAACTGGTGTAATTATCACAGAAGAGTGCGGAAGAGTGCCACGAGAGACCCGAATAGAGCACAATACGCCAACGCTTATAAGCGAGTAGATATGCCAAATAAGTACGTAACAAGACAAGAATTCGATGAACTTAGACGCAGAGTTGATGTTATTTACGATTGGTCAGCGAAATTGAGTCCGAGAGTCAGTCTTAAAACAAAGGTCGAACTGTGGCACATAGGTACTACCATTGATGCGACTGAGCTCCAAGTATATGACCCTAGAACTTTCGATGTTGTTCTCTTTCCGAAAGAACAGCGTGATATCGTTCGTGACTAATTACATACCAATGGTAGTCCATATTTGCGCGTGGGCCCGACGAGTGCTTTTTTGGTATCACAACAATTGGCGGACGAGCTCAAGAATCGTTTTGATGGCAAATCGGCTCGCGTTAAAAGACCGTACGATGGATCACAATGGGTAACGTATAGGAGTAGCCGGAATGGGAGCACAATAAGTAAGTAATGAATCCAATTTTTATTTCTTTATTTCAGCCCTTTCAAAGTGTATCAGCTTGAACTTGCCATTCTTCTCTATCTCAAAATAAGCGCATTTGCCCATCTTGAATTCGCCCCAGCCTAGAATACGCAAAATGCAGCCGATAGGACCTCCATGGGTGACTATTGCAATAACATCATACGGCTCTGATGTGAGCTTCTCAAACGTTTTTTCTATGCGTTTTTTGAAAATGTCATAATTTTCCCCGCCTTCCACGCCGTATGTATGATCTTTCAGTCTTTTGACATGCTCCGGATGCTTCTTAGCTGCAACAGATTTCTTCATGCCTGCCAGATGCGCGTAGCGGTTCCGTTCTTTTATATCACCAATAATTTTCATACGACATTTCAGGTTCTTGCTTATAATTTCCGCCGTTTCACGAGCACGGTAAAACGGACTTGAGAATATTATCTTAATTCCTGTGTCTGCCAGTTTCTTTGCAACGGCCTGCGCCTGCTTCATGCCCCCTGCTGTCAAGTGATCGTCATAATGGCCGCCATACCTGTCTTCAATGTCGCTTGTGCTTTCGCCATGACGGATTAGAAATATTCTCATTAGAAAGAATTACTGTTCAACGTTAAAAACTTTCAAAACTAAGAGATATTATGAAAATGGACTTAAAGAAAGAATTATTAAAATTTGATAAAACTTATGACGAAAAACAACGTCTAGA
>CAYJUT010000113.1:0-2627 GCA_964373415.1 uncultured archaeon
CTGGTTGTAATCTATTGGCAGTTGTTTCACAGTCTATTTTTTCTTCTACAAAATACACAAAAAAACTTAAGTTTCAACTTTTCTCTTAATCTTTACTATTTCTTCTTCTGCAAATGCCGAAGCCAGCTTAAAGCTGAGTTCCTGAAGAACTTTGACTCTTAGGTTTTCTTTGTTCAGTTTATACATATCTGCCCTGCCTATAGCTCTTGTCTTTATTATTATTTTCTGATTTACTAACCCTTTCCATATTTTGTCCAGCGTAATTCTGGAAACGCCTGTTTCTTCCGAGACCTGGCTTTTTGAGTAGTCGAAGCTGTCAAACGTCAGAAAGAAGTCTAATACTTTTACGGCTGGCGTTTCTCCGAATGTCTCAATGAATATAGAGTTTTTTGCTTCCATCTCTTTCACCTACACCTACTTACAGTAGGCACGTTTTAATAATTATGCATTTAATGTATAATAATTATACAATAGTGCTGGTTACTACTATGGAAATTAAAGATGACAAGGAAATAGAGCGTACCCTGCTAAAAAAGCTTTATACCATGGGCTGCTGGGGCACAAGGCATACTTCTGAGAGAAACCTTCCAAAGGGATTTCCGCCTCATGTCAGGAAACGCGTTCTGGAGATTGCTGAAGAACTCAGAAAGAAAGGTTTTCTTGTCAAATTCCCTACCCATCATGATTATCAGTGGTATTTGAACTGGAAATTCAAGAAGGAAATAGAAGAAATTATAATGAAGGGCTCATAGCTGTGTTAGGTTATGGGTTTGGTTCTTTGCAGGCCAATTGTAAGATGATTATGGTTGGTCTGTGGGCTAAGTCTGTTAAATCAATTTTATAGGCAGACAAAAACAATTATTGACAATGGACATAAGAGAAGCAGACGTTCTAATTATCGGGGCGGGCGCGGCTGGTTTGAGAGCCGCCATAGAGCTTCATGACAGAAAAATAAATGTTGCTGTCATCACGAAATCAAAGCCGCATGACCCTCATACAGTCCTTGCAACGGGCGGAATAAACGCAGCACTGGGCAACATGGATCCAGAAGATACCTGGCTTCATCACGCCTATGACACGGTAAGAGAAGGTGTGTATCTTTCTGAACCGTATGCTGTTGAACTGCTTTGCAAGAATGTGCCGCGTGACGTAGCAGAACTTGTGAAGTGGGGTGCGCGCTTCGAAAGGAGCAAGAAAGGCGAACTCATGCAGAGATTTTTCGGCGCGCAGCTTTATCGTAGGGCATGTTTCTACGGGGATTATACTGGCAGGGAGATAATAAGGGTTCTGACTAAACAGGCTAAGAAAAGGAAAATACCTTACTACCCAAACATGCACGCGGTTGCGCTGCTGAAAAACAAAAATACGGTAAATGGCGTTCTATTGTTTAATTTGAGAACTCGCAAGTTTGCAGTATTCCATTCCATGATAGTTGTGCTTGCTGCAGGCGGCTATTCACGTGTTTACAAACGAAGCTCTTCCCGTGCATATGAAAATTTCGGAGACGGCATAAGACTTGCCTACGAGGCGGGAGCCGAGCTTCAGGATATGGAAATGGTGCAGTTCCATCCAACTGGCATGATATGGCCGCTTGGGGCGCAGGGCACACTCGTAACAGAGGCCGTGCGTGGCGAAGGCGGGCGGCTATTCAATAAAAATAACGAACGCTTCATGAAACGATATGACCAAAAAAGAATGGAACTAAGCGCAAGGGACGTTGTGGCAAGATCGATATACCAGGAAATAGAATCTAAAAGATGCACCGGCCATGGCGGAGTTTGGCTTGATATAACACATTTGCCTAAGAAGCAGATACTGAAAAGGCTGCCACGCATGTACAAGCAGTTCATGGAATATGCAAAGCTGGATATAACCAAGGAAAGGATGGAGGTCGCACCAACTTCACACTATACAATGGGCGGCGTGATGGTAGACTTCAGGACTGGAGCAACCTCTGTCAAAGGACTTTTCTGCATAGGCGAGAACACGTCTGGTCTACATGGAGCAAATCGTCTGGGAGGCAACAGCCTTGGAGAAACGGTCGTTTTTGGCAGGATAAATGCAGAGTACATCGCAAAAAATATCAGAAAATTCCGCAAGCACGACCTGGATATTGACCAGTTAAAATCACAAATTAAAAATTTAAGCGAGTTTAACAAAGAAAATACGCGAATCTATGACAGATTAAAAAGTAGAATCCAGCAGGTGATGTGGGATCATGCCGGCATAGTGAGGGACGGAAAGACATTGAGGAAAGCTCTAAAAGAAATACAAAGAATAGACGGGGTTTCAAGCCGATACAAGAACATTTCTATGCTAGAGATAAGATCAATGCTAATTTCCTCGGAAGCACTCATAAGAAGTGCTATTTTCAGAAAAGAGAGCAGGGGCGCTCATTACAGAAAGGATTATCCGGAGACTAAGAAATTATGGAAGATTCACATAATTATAAGGAGATCCAAAAAAGGAATGGACCTGTACACAAGAAAAGTTTCTTCACCAAACCCCAGGCTGAAAAAATTCCTTAAAAATAATTTCGAGGCTAAATATCACTATCTTGAATAAGTGTTTCATTTTGAAGTATTCCGAAAACCGCTGGCTTTTGATATGGAGACTTCGAAAGAAAT
>CAYJUT010000114.1:0-2590 GCA_964373415.1 uncultured archaeon
CGGCGGACGCATCTTCAAAATTTCTTCCTTTTCAGCTTAGGCTTAATGCGCTTTTCCAGATTTTTCTTCGCCCGCCCAAGATGACTTATTTCTTTCTCATAATATTCTGCAAGCTCTAATTTATCTTCGTGCATGGCGTCCTGCAATTTTTTATTATGTTCTTCTATGCGTTTGCCAAGCGATTCAATGCCTTTTCTTGAGTGTTTTTTGTTTGACATGCAATATCTTTGTCTCCAGAAGTGATGCAAGCTTTTCTATTGTAATCATTGAAATATTTCCTTTTGGCGCCTTGTCGGCCCTAACAGCTCTATAAATACTTAAAAGGGTTTCAAACTCTGATGCAGAAACTCTGTAGCCCAGGATTTCCTTTTTCAACAAAGCAGTAGTATATATTTTATTAGCAAGAAAGCATTCAATAAACAATATCTCCTTAAGCCGCAGGATAAGAGGATAAACAAGGTCAGCTGGATTTGCGTCGACAGAAATAAAGGTTTTTACTATATTCAGTGAAGATTCTGTCATATCGAGCCTGAACTTTATGTCACTTGCTTTTGGCTGTATCTTCTTCAGATCTTCGAGAAATTTTTGATTGAAAAGAGCAACCGACTCGTCTTTTATGACTTTGTAAAATACAGAATCATGCTCAACAGAATTTCTTAGTCTTGATGCGCTTCTCACTCGTATGTCATATCTTTCCTTAAGTTCTGGAGAAATATTGATTTTCGCTTCTTCATCAGTTACAACAATAACATCTATATCAGATTCATGAGTCATCTCTCCTCTGGCGTAAGAGCCATACAAAATAACACTAATTACATGCCCAAGAGGCAGGCTTAGGAGCTCCTTTTTAGGATCAAGCGGCTCCTCAACTAGTTCAAACTTTACCCGTCCGCCTATCCAGCTAGCAGGCAGATAAACCCCGCCTGAATTGCCGTACTTCTTTACAGTCTTGGTTATTGTTTTCATAAGTATATACTATGTATATACATATAAATAGTTAACATTGGGTAAAATAAGTTTAGATTTTCTCGATCGTCTTCACATTTATCTTCGTTATGCTACGTACTATTTTATCCGCACGTGATAAGTCCTGCTTGTAGCGCGGCTGGTAGTGGCCTATGACTTTCATATTAGCACGGCGGGCTGCTGCGACGCCGTCATGTGCGTCCTCTATTACAACGCACTCGCTCGGCTTTACACTCAGCTTCTTCGCGGCCTTGAGAAATATGTCAGGATGCGGCTTCTTCTTTACATGATCCTGGCCAGTCACAACTGCGTTAAAATATTTTCTGATTTTATTTCTCTTTAGCATGCTGGAAGCAAAATCCCGTGTGCCGCCAGATGCTACGGCAAGTTTGTATTTTTTCTTCTTCAGTTCTTTTAGAAGCATCAATATCCCGTCGTTGAGCGGTATTCTCTGCCGTATCGTTATTCTATTTTTCTCCCTCAGAAGTTTTTTTGTATCGGCAGTTTTGTTATGTTCCCTCAGCATCCTGGGTATCGCATTAGTCGCTCCAGCTGTTATGTCTTTGGCAATAAACTCCTTCAGTGTATAGTTTATTCCAAGTCTAGAATAAATTCTGACATACGACTTGTAATGGGCGGGAAGGCTGTCCACCAGAACCCCGTCCATATCAAAGATTACAGCCTTTATTTTTCCCATAAATATCCTTGTTTATCGCCTTTTAAATTTTCGCTACATTTTCATGGTATGGTAACAATACTTGTAGACAAGCATGATGTGAAGAAGATAGAAGAAACATGCAAGAGGCTGGGCCTGTCTTCGAAGGTCATGGATCCGGCCTACGTTGACAGCAGCGACTCTCTCTATATCGTTGATTACACGCATGGCTACGGCGTTGGCCTGGCCAAGAAGGTAAGGGCCGAGAACCCAAAAGCCAAGATATTAATGTTCTATCCTAGAGTGCGCGACTACGTGAGAAGCGAAATAGAAAAGATGGGCTTCATAGCCTATGAGAGCTCTGATTTCTTCTCGAAGTTGAAGGATATTATAAAAGAAGCTGCCAAAGGCTACGATGAAACGGCAGTTGGGGGCCAGATTCCAAATCAGACTCGACCTAATGTTTCCGCTTTGGTACTTGAGAACCAACAAATGCATTCGCTTTGTTATTACTTCTGCGTCCCCATTACTACAATCGTGTCGCTGGCCATGTTGAACAAGCGCTGCTTCTTGCCGGGTCTTGCGAGAACCCCGATTATCATATCCAGCGGCAACAAGAATGCCTTGCCGAATGCACTCGCAGCTGCCGCGCCAAGGGTTGCATTCTTGCCGTTAGTGCTGATAAGCTTGAGGTTGAGAGCCCTCTTTCCTATGCTCTGCCTGCCCTCGCTCTCAAGAACGGTCCAGTAAACAAGTCCGATGAATCCACTAGCGCCAAAGTGCCACCAGTCAAACATAAATGCAGACGGGAACAGTATGGCGCCGACAACTGCCAAAATTATTACATCTATCAGCCAAGCCCAGAACCTAGGCCACCAAGGGGAGATTTTTAGTTTCATTTATTAACACCGGTAAAATTATTTTGTTTTTAATGTATTTATCTTAGATTCATTGAAAACTGCCATCCTC
>CAYJUT010000115.1:0-2551 GCA_964373415.1 uncultured archaeon
TAGAAAAATCGTATTCTTCACTAAAAAAGAAAGGAGTAGCAGTTTCACCTATAGTTAAAGTTCATTGGGGCAGGAAATTTTCTTTCAACGATTTGGAAAAAAACAGGCATTTTGTATATGAAGAGAAAAAAATTTAAGTGATGGTCATGGCTCATAAATGCGACATGTGCGACAAGGAATTTGGCACGCGTGGATTATTCTTCGGCACGCTCGGCATTAAGTTCAATTCTACCCGCTTTGTTGTCGATGGCATCGATTACTGCAGCAATGAAAAAACGCTAAAGATGTATGTCAACGGCCAGCTGAATAACGAGTTTGGTAATTATGAATTCAACGATCTCGATAGAATCCTGGTGACATACGGAAACGAATCCCAATTGGCCAGCCAGATATCCTCGGTTACCAATGGGGCATGCATACAGTCCAACAATTGCCCTGAAAGTGGCACAGCATCGGAAGAGTCCTGCTCAGCTGGAAAGTGTGAGTAAACTAAGATTCTCTAAATTCTTTATACCATTTCAGGTTCTTTACTATATCCCTTTCCGTGACTACAACATAGTCATGTGCACCTTTAAGGGACTGGAACGGGACATACATGTCATTCTTGTGGCTACTTGTCCTCATTAATTTTTGGGCGTAAGGCGTCGGGTTCTTGATTTTTATGTCAAGAATCTCGCCGGTTTCAGGCACGAATGTTATGTCGGCAACAAGCCCAAGTGTCTTCCCGCTTTCAGAACCGAGAATTGGCTTGCCTATGAAGCGCTTGAAGCCACGAGGATAATGCACAGTGCTTCTTGAGTGTATAAATCTGTATGCAAATATCCCGCCAATCACGGCTGCCAGAATTACGATTATATTTAATATTGAGAATTCTGTGCCGGCTTGGATATTTTGCTCGTTGGAAAGATAAAATATTATTTCCTGCGGCTGGTTTATTAGAAATTCCGGAGCGGCTATCTTGTCTACAAAGTACGATATGTTATTCTCTTGGTATGGCGATACATTGTAGAAGACCCATTCAACTACAGGATCAGGATTAATTACTCTCGTTGGCTGGTTAATGAATGTTATTTCATTGACGCTTGCGGCAACTGTCTTGTTTATGGTTCTTATGTAAGACAGGTTATTTTTGAACCTGTAACCGTTTTTGAGGCTTATTGTGATATCTGTCCTTTTTTTAATTAAATCTACTACAATGTTTTGTCTTACTTCAAAATTTCCAGAGCTCCTCCCTGTGTCTCCTTGGATTCCTGTAAGCTGACCACTCATGACACGCAGAAGGAGGCTTTGGTCGTTGAGAATTCCAGTGTTTTGAACCAAAAACCTTGCCTGGTAATTCTTTGTCTCTGCACCTGAAGGAATCGAAAAAGTAACTGCAATATCTTTTTCGGCGTTCGCCTCCATGCTGAATGAAGGTTCTGAAATTGATATCCATTCTTCCGGCACGCCTGTTATCGAAATTGATATATTTTCTATCTTTCCTGTTTTTAGATTTTTGATTGAAATGATTTCTGTGTACTCCTGCCCTGATGACATGTCTAAAACTAGCGGTAATCTTCTGAATTCAACTATGCCCAGATCTGTCGACTCCTGCTCTTGTGTAGTATTTTCTTCAGGTGGAGGCGGCGGAGCTTGGGTTCCTCCAGTTGCGCCGCCGCCTCCGGCTGAGGTAGTGCCGGATCCCGACGAAGTGGCCTGTATTTGGAATATGATAGATTTATTTTGTGTGAACTGCGTGGCGCCGTTTTCATCCGTAAATTGGATGCTAACTGTGGCGTTATACGTGCCGGCAGCTGTCGAGCCCACAGAGAAAACAAGCGTATTGTACTGGAACAGCGATACGTTTGTTCCGGCTGCAAGTGTTGCTGATGACCCAGTTCTTTGGAACACAAGGTTGTTCGAAGAGTCGAATATGTAAAGCCGCGGGATTATTGTGCTATTCGTGTTGCCCGTATTGGATAGAGATATTTGTACGTGAAACGTTGTACCCTGCGAGACGGTAGAATCGCCCGCAAGGCTCGTGAAATTAACTAGTGGTGATGCCGTGGTTGTTACGTTACTGCCGAACGTAGCAAGGAATGTAACGAGCCCTAGATTTATTCTGTAAGTTGAACTGTTCCCAATTCCGGATGACCCCGAGTCCACCGATATGTTGTAAGTTGTTGAATTTCCGTTTCCAGCGAAGTTATTTTCCTGCACGGCAAGCTTGTACGTCGATGAGTTGCCTGTATCTGCATTCGCGACGCTAAACAAGACCGACACACAAAGAAAATAAATAATCAACTTTGATTTTATTGTCATTTCATGCCATCGACTCCCTGAATTTTCATGAAAGCAAAAATATACCATGCGATTACCCTACAGATCTGGAAAAGCTGAATGTTTCGTTAAACACGAATTTTGCCGTTTTAATCATGTTAAGTACGGTATAAGTGATGTTACATTTGGCGCAAAACAGGCCGCCCGTGCCTGTCACATTTATCTTCTTCACGCTGAATGCTACATTGTTCAATTTGCAGTTGTCAGCCGCATTAAGAAGCCAGTCCTGATC
>CAYJUT010000116.1:0-2538 GCA_964373415.1 uncultured archaeon
TTAGCCATGCGAGGCATCTGTAGCAATACAGGCCGCACTGCTCAGTAACACGTAGTTAACATGCTCTATTCACGGGGATAACCCTGGGAAACTGGGAATAATACCCGATAGGCGATAATTGCTGGAAGGCATCTTCGCTTAAAGCCGCAAGGTGGAATAGAATTGGACTGCGTCGGATTAGCTTGTTGTTGAGGTAATTGCTCAACAAGGCTGTAATCCGTACGGGTCGTGAGAGCGATTGCCCGGAGAGAGATAGTTAACTTTAAATTGTTCCTAAACAGATAAATCTATGAACGAGAGAGATCTCGCGAGATTTTTAGGATATTTGTTTAGTGACGGGAGTTTAAGACGTAAGCGAAATAAAAAAGGAATAGAGTTGGCAGAGGTTTCGATAGAATGCACAGACTTATCTATAGTGCAGGATTTTCAGCAGTTGTGTAAAAAAATTTTGTGCAGAGAAGTTGGAAATATATCGACTAGAAAACGAAGAGAAACTTGGAGAGCTTCCTACAGTTTCTACTGTAAACTTAACAAGAGTTGGAGAAAATATTTTTTTAAAATGTCCCCAACTTATAGGACTTCACCTTGTTCAGATTACGAGAATGGAATTTGTGAAATATGCCATACAAAGCACTATAAGAAAACTAAGTATCCTTATATCAAAATTCCAGAGTTTGTTTTCAAGAACAGATACAATATGCAAAATTTCTTGCAAGCATTCACGAATTCAGAGGGCAGCGTCCAATTGAGAGTAAACAAACACAATAAATGGTTGGAATTTTCATGTTATGTAAAAATTTCAACTGAACATCCGTTACTTCTAAAAGAAGTCTCTATGATGCTTAATATATTGAAAATAGACAATAGATTAGCGCCAAAAATAAACCCCAACTCAATAATAATACAGAAACAAAATTCAATAAAAAGATTCCAAGTACTTGTTGGCTTTATGAACGGCATAAAAATAACACCTACAGGTATTTGGGGTAATTATGAAAAGGCAAAAATTTTAGAAGCTGTTATAAAAACTTTTGATTTTAAGCGAGGATTTTTACAGAATTTCGCAAATAACGAAGAATTATACTCTTTTATAAAAGTTAACTATCTCCCGGATATGGCTTCTGAGACATGAAGCCAGGCCCTACGGGGCGCAGCAGGCGCGAAAACTTCGCAATGCACGAAAGTGTGACGAGGGAATTCTGAGTGATATCGCAATGCGGTATCTTTTGTGCACTGTAAAAAGGTGTACGAATAAGGGGTGGGTAAGAGTGGACCGAGAGCTAAAATTTATAGCCTAAATGAAACAGGGCGGCATTTTAAATTTTCATTTGGTGCTAAGTAAAATGTTTTCGTCTTCTACCATACGGTTGCCAGCCGCCGCGGTAATAACCGCGCCCC
Organism: uncultured archaeon; assembly: GCA_964373415.1. GTDB lineage: Archaea > Aenigmatarchaeota > Aenigmatarchaeia > GW2011-AR5 > GW2011-AR5 > GW2011-AR5. The sequence goes on from CAYJUT010000116.1 coordinate 1,399, forward strand.
AAGTTGTAGTCACGTTTATTGGGCCTAAAGTGAAGAAGTCGATTTAAATTTCGGCATCTAAATATAGCATATGAAAATCCCTGAAGCGAAACTGATTGCGTACCTTTTGGCAGACGGTGGAATTTCTTAATGTGGTGATAGTGGATATTATCCCTATCTTAGGAATATTGATACCGCTTTGCTGGAAGACTTTTCTACAATCTTGAAAACATTTGGTTTATAGTTAACCAAGTAAAGAAACAGGATATTGAGAACTTTGATTATCCCTTAATTTGTCAAAGTTCACAATAAGGGCTTTGAACAAAACATATATTATTCAAAGCCCTCTATTATAACTTGGTTCACTATGCTCAGAAAGCGAAGCTTTCTGGCATGCCGAAGAACCCCGTTCTTCGAGCATATGTGACCAACTTGTGTAAAATATTGAATATTAAGTTGGTCAGCTATAAAACCATATTCAAGATTCTATAGAAGAGCATTCGAAATACGGGTAGGCAATAAGCAGTTAGCACAAAAACTTCTAGCTATATGTAAGAATTTCAGGACACTGCAATATTCGGATGATAGCTATCCAGAAGTGCAAATACCAGAAGAAATAATGAAAAATAAAAAGTTACAAAAAGAATTTATTAAAGTATTTGCATCCTGTGAAGGTTATATAAAGTTCAATACAGGCAAATGGATAACTCGCCGAATTACTATAGGATGTAAACATCCGGGTCTAAAAAGGCAGGTGCGAAAAATTCTTGCTAACTGCTCTATAGAAACAAAAGAAAATGAAAATGAGATTCTAATATATGGAAAAGAAAATCTCAAGAAATTTGCTTCTATAGGGTTTGTAGAGGGTTGTAAAATTCATAAAGGCAAACATAAAGATGTTGAAAGAAATTCATTCCTTAATGAAATGCTTGAATCGTATCCGATTTCTTCACGGGCATAGCGTCCGTAGCTGGTTTGATAAGTCTCTGGTGAAATTCTGAGAATAGCACAGCTATTCTAGAATTTGCTGTTCTCGGAACACCAAATTCGACAGCAAACTGTCGAAATGGCTGGAGATACTATCAGACTCGAGACCGGGAGAGGTTGGGAGTATTTCACGGGTAAGAGTAAAATCTTTTAATCCGTGAAGGACTACCTGTG
>CAYJUT010000117.1:0-2502 GCA_964373415.1 uncultured archaeon
AAAGATTTGCCTCTAGGTTAAAGAAGTGAGCTTCTTTTTAAAAAAGAATCTCAATCAAGAAAACATAATTGTACGAGTGGAGGACGGAGAAAATGGCTGATAAGAAACCACACATGAATCTTGTAACCATAGGTCACGTAGACCATGGTAAATCGACTTTAGTGGGGAGACTGCTCTACGACACAGGCGCCGTCAGGGACGAGCAGATGCGTAAACTAAAGGATCTGGCAAAGGAGCTCAAAAAGGAGACATTCGAGTTCGCATTCGTCATGGACAAGCTAAAAGAGGAAAGAGAGAGAGGTGTCACGATAGACATAATGCACCAGAGATTTGATACTCCTAAATATTACTTCACAATTATAGATGCACCTGGGCACAGGGACTTCGTAAAGAACATGATTACGGGTACCTCGCAGGCGGATGGTGCTATACTTGTCTGCAGCGCAAAAGAAGGCATACAGGAACAGACAAAGGAGCACGCATATCTTGCAAAAGTTCTCGGCGTTAACCAGGTTGTTGTAGCAGTCAACAAGATGGATGCTGTCAGCTACGACGAGAAGAAATATGCCGAAACAAAAGATGCAATGACAAAACTTCTCAGGGGCATCGGCTTCAAGACAGAAGAAATGAATTTCATTCCTACATCAGGTTACCTAGGCGACAACGTGGCGAAGAAATCTGAGAATATGGCATGGTACAAGGGCCCTACGCTTGTAGAGGCGCTTGACTTTTTCAAAGTTCCAGAGCAGCCTGTTGACAAGCCTCTTCGCATACCTATTCAGGACGTTTACAGCATAACAGGTGTCGGTACCGTTCCCGTAGGCCGTGTAGAAACTGGCATAGTAAAAATGAACGACAAGCTTGTCTTCGTTCCTTCAGGGGCTCAGGGTGAAGTAAAAAGCATAGAAATGCACCACGAGCAGACACAGGAAGCAAGACCTGGCGACAACATAGGCTTCAACGTAAGGGGCGTTGGAAAGGGCGACATAAAGCGCGGTGACGTTGCATGCCACCCACAGAACGCAGCCAAGCCAGTCAAGGAATTTACAGCGCAAATAATAGTATTGAACCACCCGAGCGTAATCAGCAAGGGTTACACGCCTGTCTTCCACGTTCACACATCACAGGTGGCATGCACTGTTACAGAGATAGTAAAGAAATTGGACCCTAAGACAGGCGCTGTTGCACAAGAGAACCCGGACTACATAAAAACAGGCGACGCAGCAATAATCAAGGTAAAGCCAACAAAGCTCCTGATAATAGAGAAACAGTCGGAAATGCCTGAGCTGGCACGCTTTGCTATCAGAGACATGGGCCAGACAGTTGCCGCTGGAATTTGTATAGATACGGTCGTGTAGATCCAAAGTTTTTTATTTTCTAAGTTCCAATAAAATAAAAGTTGTGTAATTCTCTCTTTGATTGCCAATATCATTTCTAACAGTTTTCAACCCGTATCTTTCCAAGCCGAAAGCGCTGCCTATAGCAGCAGCGTATAATAATTTTTTATCACGCACTTCTCTCATAGCCGCGGCTGTACTGGCAGTTTCAGTTCTTTTGGCACGTGGAAAAAACTCTTCCAGATACGTGGAACACTCCCTGAGTGCGGTATCTTTTGACATTATTTCAGATATTCTATGCTCGTCTGCATCTGGATGAATACCAAGGGCTAAAATAATTGGCAGCTCTATCGAATCAATCTGTGTTACAGGGTACTTTCCTAATCCTTCAACAGTTTCTGTGTAATCGCCAGCAAGTGTGTTTCTTCTAGGAACTAATGCGACATCAAGTTCTCGGTGATAAAGCCTGTTAAAAAGCGCGCCTATGGGTTCTACAGGTGCTAAAACAACGTCACTAAAATCTCTGTCGGAAATCAATTTGTGAGCTGCTTGTTCCGTATACGTCCCCTCAGGTCCTAAATATCCGAACATCATAAGCCGTATCTTTTTACAAACGTTTTTATAGCTCTACAAAGAAACAAACAGTATATTACTTCCTTGTGAGCTATATGTGAACCTAGAAAAACATGTCTGTATTCTTTTCTGGGTTCACTATATATGCAAAAAAGCTCACGAGTTTTTCATCAAACCTAACCTATTTCATATACGACGCTGCGCACGAAGGACAGCAGAAATGATGCAATTTTCCGCCTATCTTTTTCTTGTGCGTGCGTCCTATCATTTCGCAGCTGCAATGTGAGCATGCCTTTATTTTTTCCTTGAAAGCCGACCTCATCATAATCTCAAAGCGCTTGTTCATGGCGCTGTAGAAATGCCTGCCCGATCTGGTCAACGTGTAATATTTTATTTTCTTTTTGCCTTCTGATTTTACTTTAACAGTAACATATCCAAGTGATTTCATCTTCTGGAGCACAGGATAAATCTGGCTAGAACTTGGTTTCTTGCCAGTTATTTTTCCCAGGGTAGTTATTATTTCGTAACCGTGCATACTTTTCCTGTTCAGCTCGTTAAGAAGAAAATATTTTGTTGTATTTGATTTTTCCAT
>CAYJUT010000118.1:0-2495 GCA_964373415.1 uncultured archaeon
TACCGCACTTCGGCGAGCCCTTGTATAAACTTGGCAGCCCGCGTCGCTTGTGGCAGGAATTAGCTTCTTATTTCAGCGACGCAAAATAATGATCATGAAAGTGCGTGGAGAGGTCTTCTCCGGCACCCTAAGGGGAGAGCCTCTAATAGAAAAATACTATGCCAGACTCATCGGCCTGATTGGGTTTCGCCCGTTCAAAGGCACCATGAACGTGAAACTTGGGCGAAATGTGGATATCAGGCCGTTTACTTCTAGGAGCATGGAGCACATGCTCGCTGACGGCAAAAAGAAGGTAACAGCGTATCTTGCCCGGGTGAAAATAAGAAAGCTTTACGGAGAATACAGAATGATGGAGATCAGGGATGATGAAAAGAGGTTACTGAAGGATTATGACAAGCTTGTGGAGACCGCGAAGGTGAAAATATCGGTTGATGCCGGGGCCGTTGGGGAAGACGGCTACGAGTGCTGGGCCGCGCAGTTCAAGAACGGCATATACGGCACTGGCGTAGTAGAGATGGTCGCAAAAGACAATATAAAAGATACACTTGGGCTGAGGGACGGCGATTCAGTGGAGATAGAATTTTTGGAATTGCTAGGGAAAAAATCCGGCAGAAAAATCCTGAACAACAGAAATAGTACGCTTTATAGTTCTACAAGGAAATGAACAGTTTTGCCTGTTCACTATAAATACACTTCCAAAAAGACTATTTTTATGCCGAACATACTTAGAACAAATTTTGACGGCGACCCGAACCTAGGACTGTACGGCTTCGCGACGGACAAGTACTGTATCATAGGCAGGGAAACCCATGCCGACAAATTAAAGAGTGTCCTCAAGGTGCCTGTCCACTCGTGGAACATATTCAACATGGATCTCATACGTCTGTTTTGTACTGGAAACTCCAGCGGAATCGTTGTGCCGCATTTGGTCGGGGCTTACGACAGCGACATGACGGATAAAATGAAAAAACAATTCGATGTCCTGATCATAAAAGACAACCACAGTTCTATTGGCAACCTCATGATCCTCAACGACAATGGAATAATACTTTCACCACTGCTCAAGAAACACAAGAAAGACGTGGAGAAATTCTTCGGCCTGCGGTGCGAGTTAACGACGATAGCGAACCTGAATATTGTCGGCAATCTTGGGTTTGCCACCAACAAAGGCTGCCTGCTCCATCCGAAAGTAAAAGAGAAGGAAAAACGCATAATAGAAAAAACGCTTCAGGTGGACGCCGACATAACCACGGTGAATTTCGGCTCGCCTTATCCCGGCGCCGGCCTCATAGCGAACAGCAACGGCCTTATCGTCTCTGGGCAGTCGAGCGGGCCTGAACTTGGAAGAATAACGGACGTTCTAGGTTTTCTTTAGATAACTACTTATTCTCCTTTTCAGAACATAGATAAATAGAGATAATCTTGGAACAGAAGCTTACCGGCTTGCTTGACATAGAAATTGAAATAGATTTTGTGAAGTGATATACATGACACACCTGCCTGAAAAGGAATTCCTTCGAATATGGAAACTCAAGCCTATGGCAGTCGCCGACTCCATCGTGGTAAAGGACAACAAGATATTGCTAATAAAAAGAGCTACGCCACCGTTCAAGGGCTGGTGGTGCCTTGTGGGCGGCCTCATGAATGTGGGCGAGACGATAGAACAGACGGCTGTCCGAGAGGTAAAGGAAGAAACAGGCATAACGGCAAAAGTAACTTCACTTGTTGGCGTTTATTCCGGTCCTAAGAGAGACCCGAGGGGCACTACCCTCGTGGCAACATTTCTGATGAAGCCCGTAAAATTTGGCGGCAAAAAGGATGGAGAGATATCCGACATGAAGTTTTTTACTTTTAATGAACTGCCAAAAAAGATCGGGCTGGACCATAGAAGGATGATAAAGGACGCTTTAAAGATTTTGCGCAAGAATAAGAGAAAGTGATAATATGCCAAAAAAGAAGGACGACAATAAAAACGGGCCGAAACACGCGTCTCAAAAGAATCAGGAAGAGCTCCAGCAAAAGTATGTCGAGCTGCAGGTACTGAGACAGCAGATAGCCCATTATGTGGAACAGAAGCAGGCGCTTGACGAAAAAGAGGCAGAGATGAACGCCACTATAGAGGCACTGCGGAATCTCGACACGGTAAAACAGGGCGGCGAGATGTGGTCGTCTCTTGGCAGCAGCGCTTTTGTAAGGTCAGACATAAAAGACACGGAGAAGGTCATGGTTGCCATCGGGGCCGGCGTTGTCGCGAAGGAAACGGCAGCACGCGCGATAGAGATACTTGAGGGTCGCATGAAGGACCTTGATTCGGCAGGCGTGCAGATAATCGAGCAGGCAAACGCCATGCTGGAAAGGATAAACGAGCTGGAGCCCCGGGTGCAGAAACTAATGGAACAGATGCAGTAACTGCCAAAATGATACGTTCATCGGTTTTCTTGTTTTTCCCATGCAGATAAGATTGGATATTTATATGATGCAAGTAAACTCTATTA
>CAYJUT010000119.1:0-2413 GCA_964373415.1 uncultured archaeon
TAAAATGGCAAAGAGCGACCTTGTTGAGAAATAGTACGTTTCTTTTCCAGTAGGGCTTTTCTTTTCCAAAGAAAAGGGTTAGTGATAGAGTATGGAAATACAGCCTCCGATGAAACAGATGGGTTACGACAGGGCTATAGTTGTTTTCTCTCCGGAAGGAAGGATGTATCAGGTTGAATATGCGCGCAAGGCAGTGGAAAAAGCATCGACGGTTGTCGGCGTGACGTTCGGAAACGGCGTCGTGCTCGCGGCGGCGCGCTCGATACAGAAGCTTCTTGTTCCGGAAAGCATCGAAAAGATTTCAAAGATAGACGATCACATAGGCATCGCGTCGTGCGGCATACTGGCGGACAGCCGCGTTCTTGTGGATTATTCGCGCGTCAAGTGCCAGGTTAACAGGATAACTTACAGCGAGCCTATCGAAATATCCGCCCTCGTGAAAGATATATGCGACCGCAAGCAGCGATTCACACAGATGGGCGGGATACGGCCTTTCGGTGTCACCCTGCTTGTTGCGGGTGCAGACGGCGGGCCTCACCTGTATGAGACGGACCCGTCCGGCACTATGAGGGAATGGAAAGCACATGCGGTAGGTCGCGGATCGAAAGAGGCGCGCAAGCTGCTGATGGAAGAATTCAAGGACGGCATGCCAAAGGACAAGGCGCTTGACTTGGCGCTGAGGGCCCTGAAAGTTGGCGAGAAGAAGCTGACGCTGCGTTCTGTTGAGGTCGGGACTGTCGAGAACGGCAGGTTCAAAATCATTGACAGGAACGAACTGAAAGATGTTCTGAAGAAATTCATTTAAGCCCTTTCTTTTCAAAAAGAAAGTCCTTAATGGGAAAGAAAAATATTATTAATGGAGTGGCTACCAGTCAAAAAGAAAATATTACAACTGTAGTTAGCCGGCACTTTTCTTGGCTAAACTTCTTTTCCAAAGAAGGTTACTTTAAGAACTTTTTCATTTTACTAACCGCATGACAGAAGATATTGTAATCCAGACCACATACACGGAAAATGGTCATGGTCAGAGGATCGTTCCGATTTATTTTACTTCTTTCCATGTGCCACTTGAATTATACAATGATGAAGCAATGAATAGAAAAGCCAGTTCATTAGTGAGTTTTGCGCAAAATGCTGGATGTGAAAGCTCTTTTGTTCGCCACTTTACAAACACGAATTATGGAAGAGAAATGTTCTATGTTTCGTCTCCGGACCGAAGTCATACGGGAACTATCACAGAAGCTATTCTGAATGGGTTTGGGATAAGTTACGTTCTAAGGTAAGGCTGCTACGCAATGAGATAACTTTTATTAATCTTTAATACAGTAAATACTGGATTATATAGTGATTTAATGGTAGAGGTTATTTTCTTTTTGCTCACGCTGGTCGGGCTGGTGACCTTTGAGATAGTCAGCAGCATAGATAATGCTGTCATAAATGCGGACGTGCTTGCCACAATGTCAAAAAAGGCGCGTAAATGGTTTCTTTTATGGGGTATATTATTTGCTGTTTTTGTTGTACGCGGCCTTCTTCCCTTTGTAATTGTCTACGCGCTTAATCCATCACTTGGGTTCACAGGCGTAATAGAGGCCACGATAAGGGGTGACGAGGCTGTCATACGTGCCATAGAAATGTCAGCACCGCCCTTGCTTGCGGGTGGTGGCATGTTTCTTGTTTTTCTATTCTTCCACTGGATATTCATGGAGCCCAAGAATTACGGCATGTGGGGGGAGCGTTACATACACAGGAAATCCATATGGTTCTATGCAATTGTGTCGGTAATTCTGTCAGCTGTCATCTGGTTCGCTATTCATGTCAATCCGTCAATGGCCTTTGGTGCGGCAATGGGCTCTACGGCCTTCTTCATAGTCCATGGATTTAGGCAGAATGCTGAACAGAAGGAAAGGGAAATGATGTCGGATCCAAAAATGAGCGACTGGAGCAAGATAATGTATCTGGAGGTCATAGACACCACATTCTCTATAGATGGGGTGCTTGGTGCATTCGCCTTTACGCTGTTCGTGCCGCTTATATTGATAGGAAACGGCATAGGCGCCGTGGTTGTCCGACAGGTAACCGTCAGTAATATCGAAAATGTCAAGAAATACAAGTATCTCAAGAACGGCGCGATGTACTCTGTGGCGTTTCTGGGCATGATAATGCTGCTGGATGCATTTGGCGCTCACGTGCCGTCTTATGTATCGCCAATAGTGACGGTACTAATAATAACTTATTTCTTTCTGAAATCAAAAAGGGAACTGGCAAAGGTGACTACAGCAATGAAAAAATAAGTTTACTCGTGTCTGTAGAGCGAATCCTCGAATATGCGCACAGCGCCGTTTGCAGTTCTGGTGTGTTCTAGTCTACCAAAGGCCAACAATTTATCTTAGATTCATTGAAAACTGCCATCCTC
>CAYJUT010000120.1:0-2408 GCA_964373415.1 uncultured archaeon
AGGCTTGATCTTCTTGAGAACTTCTGTCTGTATATCAACGGGCATGAAGTTAATTGTCAAAGCTTGGATATAAAATGTTTTGAAGCTAAGGGAGATAAGTAATTTTCCAGTAATCCTCTGGATAATGAACAATGCGTCTGATAAAAGGAAACTTCGATCTAAGTTCATTCAAAATTTTCTCTAATTCGTCTCTATTTTTTACCTCTAATTCCAACTCGATGTCAGCTTCGCCAATTATTTTTTGCAGCCATGTGGAATGGGGATTGCCATTTGCCCATTTTTCTATGGCTTCTACATTTTCGTTATCCCTAAGATATATTTCAACGGCAACGTCCTCATACCCAAGTTTCCTAACATTTAGATCGGCTCGATAACCAAGTATAATTCCATTTTTTTCTAGGGCTCTGATGCGATAAGAAATAGTAGGCTGCGGTATTCCAAGCTTTTGGGCGATATGCACGGTTGATGCACGTGCGTTTTTTGAGAGCTCTCGCAAAATATTTATGTCTATTTCATCGTGATCAGCAGGTTTTGATGGCACTATATTGTATTGTTTTGTATGCACTTTTTCCCAAAGAAGCGCATCCCGAGGATACTGCCGTATTGTACACATTAGCGCATAACGATAGCGGACAAACTTCGGGCCCAAATGCCGTTTTATCTTAAGCAGTATGCCATCCATATCATAGACGGATTTCGTCCAGATGAAAATACCATATTTGAACGGATTGTCCATGCGGTAAATGAGACCGCTTCCAATCTTATCAAGGAATTTTACAAGCTCTTCTTCCTGCATTGCCGTAAGCTCTTCTGTTTCTATATTCAGCCGATTGGCATAATAGCCCAGCCTGCTTAGATTTAGTACAGGATAGTATCGTGTGATTATACCTTCCTCTTCCAGTTTCCTGATTCTATACGCTACGACATCCTTGTTGGAACGCACTAATTTTGCTATTTTTGTAACAGGTGTCCTAGCCTTCCAGTCCAATATCTGTAATATGCGTCTGTCCAGAGCATCTGTGTTGTGCATATTTCATATTCTACTAATAAATGTATTAAAAGATTGTTAAAAAGCTGAAATTTTAGGATAAAATTTTATATTCTATTAATTACAATGCTACATAACAGTAACAACATTTGGAGGTGTGGTTATGGGTCAATTTGGAAGTAAGGGCGGATTAAGCGTCATAGCACCGGTTAGGCGCAATACTAGAAAGATTTCATTTGGGGAATATCTTACATGCTTGTCGAAAAGTGTTGAAGTCTATAGAGACGAATTTGGTACATTGAGCCGTGTTAATGATTGGGTCGGTGATGCGTATCGTACCAAGAACCTTCTCTTAGCAATAAGACCTGATGAAATACGACATATTCCAAAACATGGACAGCGTGTGCTTGTCTACATGCAACGTGGCAGCGATGAACTTGTTGGAGTAGAAACAACAAATGGCGATCTTGTATATAGAAATGAAGATTGGATTAGAGATATCGAACGTCACAACAGACTATATAGATGATAAATATGGTTACAATAGTCGATTCGGTTTTGGGTGAAAGTTGGTTTGTACAGCGTCTTAGCGCATTGAACCTACCCGATGATGTTGTCCTTGTAAACGCGAATCATATATCAACACCCGGTTCAGCGCTTCAGGACTTTCATGGTGTTAACGAGGCTACTAAAGCAATAAATGAGGGCAAGCGTGCCGTAATCTACGGCTGGATGACCGCGCCATACATGTATTCAAGGGAGGATTTTCGAAACCTGTTCGCTGATTACTGGAACAATGTCAGGTACGTGAGACTTCCATCTGATGAGCAATTCACCGAATTTATCACGGCTTTCGATCAGCCACAATTCGAGAACCCTGCACTACGATATGCTGATAAGACCAAGATTGATGCAAGAAAGATTGGGGTATTTATTCATGACATTGACCGCCATCGAGATAGGGTACTGACAGAAGCAAGAAATTATTTTTGTTGGAATGGAAATGACGAAGATGTAGAAGCAAAATTGCGCTCTTACAAGCCTTCTCAAACGGCCGCCGAAGGTGTTTCTTTTCCCGGTGTGTTTTGCGATATAGAAGGAACTCTGATAAGAGATGATAAAAAGAACGAAGCGCTACTTTCAGAATTGGGGGCTTATACAAGCAATAAGCCTGTAAATCTATGGACAGGAAGCGATGTCAAAAGGTTTGGGAATTTGGATGTGCCTTATCCTGTACTGAGTAAGCACGACTATAGAGGCGCTAAAGTTGAATTGGCAATAGACGATCTGCCTCTGGAAGAATTTGAAAATACTTTTGACATAAGGCCAGAGAATTTCCGTAAGGTCTGACCATCTATTTATTCACTTTTTAACTTTCACAATTATTCTATTCTAATGCAATATGTCTCGCACCCGTGGA
>CAYJUT010000121.1:0-2399 GCA_964373415.1 uncultured archaeon
TTTTATAGGCTGCTGGAGTGGTGGAACTCGCAAAAAACCAATGATCGGATCCAGACCTTTTGGACAATAACGCACTCTCAGAGATGATTAGGAAGATCGTGACTGAGAGAATTGAAAATGTGATATGAATTATTTCAAATGAAATTTTATTTCTCTATTCTACTTTCAAAAAACTTCCTAGTATTCTCATCCATGAAATAAACATAGATGCCCTTCATCCCTCTTGTCAGTAATGTCCTATAGACATGTTTCACGTGCTTCATGAAATTATCTTTTGATCTCTTCACTATAGGATCAGCAGAGTTTTGCGGGTTTCCAGTCCATTCCTTTTTTTCTGGATCATAAACCAAATCCTTCCCGAAAATTATGCCCACATACTCGAATTCAAAGCCTTGGATGGTATAGATACTGCCTATCTGATTGACACCATTCGGATCGTAAGCCCACAAGGGCGCCGGAGGTATGCCTTTCGCTAATTTTTCCCCTGCTTTTCCTTCCCATGGCATTCTGAAATTCCCGATCACAACATCGTCCTTTAGGGTGCCGTCGGGGTTAGGGTTGCTCCATGACCAGCAGAAGCCTGCAACAAGCCTTGCAGAATTGGGTTTTTCTGCATTCCTTTTCTTTATTTCTTTGTATAATTCCTGGGGGCTATCGAAGACTTTGAATTCCATTTTTTCGTTCTTAGTGAGGAAAACATTTGCAGTCTCCCTTATGCCTAGTGTATTATCAAGCCAGTTGAGGTAGCCGTCAGAACCGCTGCACCTGAATTGCGTCTTTAGTTCAAATTCAAAAACATCTGCATCAAATTTCTTGGCAGTTTCCTTTATCAGATCAACACTTCCGACCTCGTCCGGCCTGACTATTTGATACTCATCTATGAAGAATATCGAGACCTTTGAAGCTTTTAACAATTCTTCTACCTGCGACGTCTCGAACCGAAGCCGTCTTGGCGTGAACCTGCTGCTGCTCGTTTTTCTTATCCTGTGAGCCTCGTCACAAATCAGCACATCTATCTCATTTTCTTTGTGCCTGGTGAAGCTATTAAAATATTTGAACAGGCCAGACGCCTTGTACCCAACGATCTTTCTCAGTGTCTGCGTAAATGCCGCAGAACCTGTAGCATGATACACTTTCTGGCCCCTTGAAAGAAGCTCTGCAAGCGCATTCAATGCTATTACGGACTTGCCCGTTCCCGGGCCGCCCTTAACAATTATCACAGATTTGTTTTTCAGCTTAGAACATTTTTTTGCTCTGTCCAAAATAGTATTGTTAGCGGTGATCTGTTCGTCAATAAGGGTAAAGATTTTCTGGTTCTCTATCATATGGGACGTGTATTCAATAAGCTTTCTTGACGGACGTATTTCGCTTGTCCTAAACCTGTTGAATATTTCTAGTCCGTCACCCTTAGAAAGTTTAGATTTCAGGTAATTCCCGATATTTATGAAATCGCCTTTTGTAAATACAGGGAATTCCTCTACTATGCTGCTGAATTTTGTCAGGAACAGCACATCATTGCTTCTTTTTGAGTAGTTGTGGCAGTAAACACAGGACGACAAATCTATATCAGGGTCTTCGTCGAAGACCTGTACAAAACCCTTCAGGTAGTAATGATACCCCTGTACTTGGAGTGACGGGTGCGGCACCATTCTTTTTGACCCGCCTAAAAACGTGATCACATTGCCTTCTATATCACAGTCTTCGGCGCTAGACCACTGCTTTAATTCGATAACAACAACATTCTTTTTCCCGTCAGTGCCCGCTCCAAAAAGTATACAATCAATTCTTTCATTCGCGTATGGAAGCTCGTATTCTAGGACGATCATATTGTCCAAAATTGAATTTCTTTCTATGATATTCTTCATAAACTGCAAGGAATTTGTCCACGAGGTGAATTCAGCGGGGCTTACTCGCCTGCCATAATACTCCTCATATGATTCTCTCAGCTTGTCAGCTATCAGGTTTTGTATAGTGTGCTCGATAAATTGATGAGTAGTCCCTTCGTATAATCTCATAATTACAGCTCCGTATATTTTCTGTTCGATCCGGACGATTTTTCTACAGGATATTTTTCTGCGTTTTTTCTCAGCTTCTTGATAACGGCTTCTGATAAATCTATGTTGAGGTTGTCTGACAGCTCAATCAAGTATATCAGAATATCTGCCAGCTCCTCTTCCAGTTCTTGTCTTTTTTCTTCAGCTACTATGTCTGATTCTTTGCCGTCTTTCCATTGAAAATGCTCCAGAAGTTCTGAAGCTTCAAGGACAATAGAAATAGCCATGTCTTTGTGGTTATGAAACTGTTTCCAGTCCCGTTCATCGCGGAATTTCTTAATTCTTTCAAGTAACTCATCCAGGTTTTCATTCATAATCATATCTTTGTAAACTATTTTCTTAAAC
>CAYJUT010000122.1:0-2272 GCA_964373415.1 uncultured archaeon
TGCAGATATGCAATAGTGCTCCTGTGGCTTTTCTCATATGTTTTCTACAGAGCCACCTGGTTCATTTATGGTGCACAATAAGGTATATTCCGTTTCTTTTCTTGTACCGCCATAAATAGCGATAATTTTTGGATGAAAATTTCTATGAGAAGTATAAATATTGCGTAGTCACAATAGATGATACAGGATGGGTACACACCGAAGATACGTAGCATTGGACGAAACACAGACACTTTTCGATACGCACTTCCCTGTCTCTGTGGTTGTAGCTAATTATTCTAATGACCCTAGGGATACGAGAAGGCAGTATCTTGGAACCAAGAGAATGAGTACCAGCGATATAATGACTCCTCCAGAAGGAAGTTTTGCCTACGGCGTGATAAATTCGGATTTATTCAATAAGGCCAGAAGAGTATACGGCGAGCCAAGAACCGGTGCAGAAATGGGCTGGAACGGCAATTTTTATAATTTCAGGGTGCATGCCGATCTGATATTGGCACTTCTTGAGCATATAGGCTTCACGCCTGCAACTGATGTGGTGTTTGTGGATGCATTTGGCAACTGCGCTCATCTCAGGAAAGAATTGATGGACGACTGGAACCGTCTTCATAACATTGAAGTTCCGAAAAGCTCTCTTATATGCCAGTCAGGCAGCGATATGAGATTGCCAATTGTTAGAAGTGCCCACAGGAATGCACGAAGACTGTACGACAGGCTAAAATTCCCAGAGCAATATGCGGGTGATGACAGAACTTATTCTGACAGTAAAATATCTTTTACAGATGAGGACATGATAAGAATACATCTTGCTAGGCTCACCAGGCACGAAAGGCGCGAAGCGAATAGACTTCTTGCCGATTTGTCCGTCACGTCTGAAATGCCAGAGTACATACCAGCTTAATAAGTATGACTTTCAATTTATTTCTATGAAGATTCTTGGTATTGATGAGAGTGGCAGAGGCCCGGTGGCCGGCCCACTTACTATATGCGGCTATCTTATAGACGAGAAAAATATATCCGAACTGAAAAATCTTGGCGTAAAAGATTCTAAACTGCTTACAGAAAAGAAACGCAGTAGTCTTGCGCCTAAGCTGAAGAAATTGTCAGACGATTTTGTAATTCTGAAGATTTCAGCGAAGGAGATAGACATCTCTTCCAACAATCTGAATGCCCTGGAAATAGAAAGGATGCAGCATATAATCAACATGTTCCGCACAGACAAGGTTGTTATAGATGCCCCCGAAGTCAATACGGTTAACTTTTCAAGAAAGATCATGTCAAAAGTGAAAAACAAATCTATAAAATTAGTGTCTGAGAATTATGCCGACAAGAAATACCCTGAAGTAGGCGCGGCATCGATTTTGGCAAAGGTTGAGCGTGATGCCGAGATAAAAAAACTTCATAAAAAATACGGTTTTTTCGGTTCTGGCTACCCTGCTGATGAAATTACTATCAGGTTTTTAAAGGATTGGGTGAAGAAGAATAAAGAGTTCCCAGACTTTGTGAGGAAGAGATGGTTCACAGCCAAATGGATAAAGGAAGAAAGGGAACAGACGAGCATGGTGAAATTTATTGGGAATTAAGACGGAAGGCTAAAACGAAAATCAGGTCGGATTTATATGATGAATAAAAAAGTAATACTTGAAGACGAGGTTATAAGATCACCAAATTCTTTTGGGGTAAGACATAGACCTTACATGAAAACGTCTGACGGCGTTAGTCGTATTCGGGAGAGGGGTCGGTAATGGGACTAAAATCTTATTTCGACATGGAACTGAGAACTGTTGCAGTCTATTCTGTGGCAGCTGTCTTAATGGGCTATGTATCCTTCTATACCAATCACACGGCTTATGCGACATTGGCATCCCTGATAGTTTTGATCTTGGTAACATTCGCAATGAAGACGGCATTCAAGATTAAAGAGGGCGCGAAATGGTGGCTGGGAAACGGCGTTATCGTGTACATTTTCCTGTGGCTCATAGTCTGGACCATTTTCTATAATGCTTATGTGCTGTAGGTGATGGCGAATATATGGAAAAGGAAAGCTCTGTTGAAATGCTCAAAGAAAAGCAGCGACGTAGACCTATACGTCTATTGACGTATAGGTCAGCTAGGAGTATTGTGGGAACACAATACTCCTCACGTCGCTGCTTTTCACTAGGTTTTCAACAGAGCCAAAAGGAAAAATTATCTGAAAATTTTTAAGGATCTTTTATTTTGAAGTATTCCGAAAACCGCTGGCTTTAGCCGGCGGATGAGTGGAAGACTTCCA
>CAYJUT010000123.1:0-2209 GCA_964373415.1 uncultured archaeon
ATTTCATCTGCTTTACTATAAGTTTTTCTTTCCAAGAAAAACTTAGGCGGCTCAAAAGCTACCCGTGTGCTCATTGGATTAACTGGAAAAGAAAGGATGGGCTAACCTCATTTTAAGACACCAGAACCCGCCTTTCCTTCCCTTTGGTTCCTCACACTGGGACGATATTATCATCGCCGCCAACAAAAGTAACCCAAGAAGTTTATTTATACAGCAGCCCAAATGTATTTCGATAGTTATGCCAATGCGAAAAGGCCGTCAGCTTTACGGCAGGAAATATGAAGAAGCAATAAAATTGCACCAGGAAGGAAAAAGCATTAATGAAATAGCCGCGCGTCTTGATATATCTTACTCAGCTGCTTACCACTGGATAAAAGGCCTGAGGAAGCCGGATACAGGCAATCTTAACGCGCTCGAGAACTATCTGCGCGAGAAAGGTCCGATGCCTGTAATAGACGTGGAGAAGAATTTCCCAAAGCACAACGAGCTTTTTCTGATGGCAAACAAGCGCGGCATGAATATCAGGAGACAAATACTCAAAAGAAAGTACGGCAAGTACGCTATATGGTATTTCCTCGACGGACAGGAAGACCAGCTGAAGGAACGGCTTGAGGAACTCTATGCCAAAATAAAAGACATCAAGGATTTGCTGAGGGACAAGATGTTCAAGTAAACTTCTTTAGAAAAGAAGTTTAATCAAGAAAACAAGAAAACAAGAAAACAAGAAACAAAAAATGTTTTATAAATTAAATCCCTACAGCCACAGCTTCAGGTCTTTATCACTTTTCTCTACCCTTGAAACAGCTTCCATGAAGTCCTTCTCCGACGGATATTTGCCTAAACAGATTAACTGGCTTACTGGGCGCTTGATGTGTGCGCTCAGGATGCCGCCAACACCGATGGATATGGCTTGTTCGAATACAACAACCTTTTTTACGGTCTCCAGTGCTTTTGCAACCGCGTCACGTGGCCAGGGCCGGAATACGCGAACCCGCAACAGGCCTACTTTCTTGCCTTCCGCTCGCATGCGCTTGACGGCTGCTTTTGCAGTTGAAGAATGATAACCCATAGTGACTATGACAGTTTCCCCGTCCTCCATCATATAGTGCTCAACGAGACCGTAGCTTCTGCGGAACTTCTGCTTCCACTGTTCATTCACTTTATTCGTCAGTTCAATCACGTTTTCCATGGCCTTGTTCATCTGGAGCTTGCCGTTGCCGTAGGTACTTGAATAAATATCCAGATGAAACGACTTTTTCATGTCAAGCCTTGATTTGTATTTGGGCAGGAATGTCTTGACGGACTGGTCATTTACAAGCTGGACAGGTTCCATGAAACTTGGCATGCCGTCGACGTTTATTATCGCCGGCAGCATTACTTTCTGGTCTTCGCAAATTTTATAGGCCTGTATTACCGTGTCGTATATTTCCTGATTCGTCTCTGGAAAGAACATCAAGTAGCCTGCATCACGCAGCGCCATCACCGACGTGTGGTCCACTTTTATGCCATGCTGACTGCGGGACATGTTCACCGCTACGAATGGCAGGCGCATGAAAGGCGCTGCAAGTACTTCATAAGAAAACGGCGAGGAAACAGGCAGAAAAGTGCGACGACCAGCAGCCGAGCCGATGGCCGCTGCAAATCCGTCTCCTGCTGCTGAAACATCGAATATATCACAGTTATGTATTTTGGAGAGAGTTTTGGCTATTTCAACCGAGAAGGGTGCGGGAAAGTGCGGCACGATTTCTACGCCGGCTAACTTGGCGCCGTGCGCCGCCGATTCTGTTGTCGATAAAACTGAAATCTTCATAATTTACACCTTCGGAACGCGCTTCTCGTGTTCCTCTGTTATCGCGAATGTTGGACACTCGCGCAGGCAGATAAGGCAGCCTGTGCAAAGGCTGTAGTCTATTGCAGGAAAGCCCGTCTTGTTAACGCTTATCGCATTGTGAGGGCAGAAAACAAGACAATTATAATTCTTCTCACATTTTTTCAAGTCTATCCTTGGCTTCAGCACACGCAGGCGCGCAGGCATTTCCTGCTGTTGCGGCTGTATGACCGGTATAATGAATTTTACTTCTTCCTCGTTAATCATGCTTTCACCTACAATGGGGAACCGCCGGATGATTTTTCTAGCAATTCTTCATACGCTCTACCTTATCTTAGATTCATTGAAAACTGCCATCCTCTTGCGGCAATGAATCCGGGA
>CAYJUT010000124.1:0-2158 GCA_964373415.1 uncultured archaeon
GAGGATGGCAGTTTTCAATGAATCTAAGATAACCCAGACCCGAAGAATTCGTCATATATAAATATTTTGCTATGTTATGTTTATCCAGTCTGAGTGGCTTTATATGAAAAAATATGCCATTATCGCAATGTTTTTTGCGTTGTTCGCGTCTGCAGCATTCGCGCAGACGGATACTGTCATACTTGTTTCTGACACAACACATGTTGACATGCTTATAGCAAAGGCAGCAGGTGACAAGGAAGGGATACCCGTTCTTGTGCTTGAAAACGGGATGCTGAGCGCTGACATCAATACCCAGCTAACCGATCTGGGCGTAAGGACTGTCATACTTGTTGGCGGCCCTGTCGTAGTAAAGCCGGAAGTCCAGACAGAGCTTGAAGGGTTCGGCTACAACGTTGTGCGGCTGTGGGGCGCAGAAAGAACGGGAACTGCCGTAGAGGTTGCCAGCTACTTCTGGAAGGGCGGCTCCAGGTGCATAGTCTTGGCAGACGACACAAAGAACAGCGATGCGGATTCGGAGACGCAGTCGGAGGCATCCCAGGACGCTTCGATAAACGGCTGCCCGTTCATACCGGTTCCGATAGGCACGATACCGGCAGAGGTTCTCGATCTCATGAAGAGCCTTAATGCCCAGGAGGCCCGGTTCGTGGGTCGCGCCGCTTCCGCTGAATTCCGTCTCAAGCTGGGAAAACTTAGGATGATTGAGCTGATAGGAAACAGGGATGATGTAGAGGATCGCCTCGATGACGAAGCCGGGGAACTGGCACACAACGCAAGCCAGAGACTGAAACTTGTCATAGTGGCTGCTCCAAACTGGAAGCACATGCTTGGGTTCGGGGGCCATGGTGGAAGGCATACCCTTGTCAGAATTGTTTCAAATACAAGTTCAGTGCCCGACCTTGTTAATCTTGTTAAAGAACGTAATATTACAACGGTCTTTGTGGTTGGCAAACCTGAGCTTGCCCAGGATATAGCTAATCAGCTTGAGGCCCAGGGAATAGACGTGCGGCAGATATCCGGAGAAAATGCCACCGACGTGTCGAAAAAAGCTGTAAACGCGACAATAGAAAGCTGGAAAGAAATGAGAAGACACTCAATGGGCAATGACACGCTCATAAGGCAGCAGATAAAGCAGCACCTTCTTGATTATCTCAACAGGACGGAGTCTCGCCTTAACCTTCTCGAGGCAGAAATCGCAAGCCTCAATACCTCTGAAGTCAACCAGAACCACATACAAAAAATACAGGAAAAAATAGACTATGCTCAAAGCCAGATAAGCGCCATGAGGGACAACATACAGAACGGCAATTTCGAGACTGCGCGGTCAAGAATGGCAAAGATGATTGACGGTGTCAACTTCCTGCGATGGCTATACCGTATTGAACTGAAGATCGACCAGCTAAGGGAAGTGGAAGAAGAGGAAAATGACAATGATGAAACAGAACGTGAAAATGATGTTTCCGAAATAGAATCAAGACTTGCCCAGCTCAGGGCAAGGTGCAACGCAAATTCGATAGAAGGCCTAATAACCAAGGCAAGGTCGATAAGGATGCTAATAGAGGAAGCCAAGGCCCGGGGAGATTTCATACACTCCGCTGAGCTGCTGATAGAACTAAGGGGTATTGTGGAACAGGCAAAACACCTTGGCAATGTTTGCGAACGCGCCGGTCGCATATCGGAAATGCTGGAAAACATAGCCGAAAGACGCAGCGGCGTATCGAATACAGCACGGACGATAGAGATAACATCAACAGGTTTCGGCCCTAGCACCATAACAATTGCCAAGGGCGCCGCCGTGATGTGGCTAAACAAGGACACGGCAGGGCACTGGCCGGCTTCCGCTGTGCATCCCACCCACAAGGTCTATCCCGGCTCTGACATAGCAAAGTGCGGCACAGGAGAGGAAATATTCGACGCGTGCAAAGGGCTTGCACAGGGTGAAAGCTTCACGTTCCGCTTCAATGAAAAAGGTACATGGCAATATCACGACCATGTTACTCCATCAATGTTCGGGACAGTGAATGTCGTATAAGAAAATGATATGCTATTTATGACCCATGGCTTTTCCTCACATGGCATCCAGAATGCATTACAGGGAGCATTCTTGGATCAAATCGTTGGCAATATAACCCACGACTAACTCGAAGTTGAGCTTTGC
>CAYJUT010000125.1:0-2139 GCA_964373415.1 uncultured archaeon
CATTATGCAGTTGTAAGAAATCTAAGCTGTCAACTGGGGCATTTCTTCTGTAACATTTACAATATATTCGATAGGCTTTTCCAGGGGGAATGTTATTTTTACCATCATAGAACCGGGCGCAAGAACATTGATTATTTTCCCCTTTTTAATTGCGGCTAAATTCTCTGGCGTCAAGCCAAAAAGCCTTGAGGCATTTATTATTTCAGCACCAATGGCTTTATTATTAAAATCAAAATCTAATATAACATTTCCTATACGCCTTGAAAACTTCACTTTAGTAGTCAAATTACGCACGGCCAATATATCAAATTCTTCCATATACTCAATATCGATATTCATACATATTACCTATCCTAACTTGTAAAGGGTGCTATTAAAACTTTATTTCCGACATAAAAGTGAGCCACTACCTCCACAATGTACTTCTTAGATTGCCTGATTCTTATCAGGAAGCTACTATCTGCCCTGTATGACTTTCTTTCGCCAAGGTTTGGCACTGCATCGATGAAGTCATTCTTAATTATTTTTTCTTTTATTAAGTCTATATTGATAGCACGAACTGTTGCCTGCTGTATTGCGTGAGGGTGTAACACTATGTTCCTGTTACATTTATCAATTAAGTCTATTACTTCTTCTTTGAAGCCCATAAAAATTAATAACTTACACAAATATCTAGAGCAATACGCTATATAAAAGTCTACAATATAAGTCAAAAAAGGTTCAGTTCTCATTCGGTTCATTGAACTATTGGTAAAAGTGGACTCGGGGGGATTTGAACCCCCAGCCTCCACGTTGCGAACGTGGTGTCAATCTGGTCAATCGATTTCCATTTAGACCACGAGCCCTAGAATCTCAAAACAGAATCAATTACTGAATCCAGTTTTCTTATACCTTCGTCGTCTGTGAGATGGCCCTTTTTGTGCTCTACTATCAGCTTTGCCCCCAGATGTCTCCTCAATTCAGTCGCGTGGTACATCTTGACATAGGGGTCGTTATCTGACTGTATTATAACGAACTTCCTGCAATGTTGCCTTATTTTGGCCCAGTTTACCGGCTTTGTGAAGAAGTTGCTTAGACGCTTGTACCCGAGATCGCCGACCCACCCGGCGACAAGTATGCAGCCGCCTATCTTCGCCCCTCGTTTTAACTGCTCCAGATATCTGAGTATCGTAATGGCGCCTGCGCTGTGGCCTATTAGGAACGTGTTCTTGCCTGGTTGGCCTATGCTCTTCGCTAGATACGGAACCCACTTCGCCTGCTTTGGTTTGTTTGTGCCGGGCATTTTCAATACATTTACAAGGTAGCCTTTGCCTTCCAATTCCTGTTCGACATAACTGTACCAGTCGCTTCTCGGCTTTGCATTCCACCTGTGCACGATGAAGACGCGTCTTATTTTTGAAATGAGCAAATCAACTATTTCTTCAGGTGTTTTGTTGCCTGTGTCCATTCGTATAGTCGCTTCCTTCTCCTGAATGAAATAATCAAATCCGTATATTCTCTTCCAACTTTTTCTTTCAAGACGCTCTTTTTCCTCAAGTTTCTTTGACGCAGCGATAAAGTCCACTCTGTCCCTTTTCGCGTAGCGCTTTATCCGGGCAGACTTGGGCGCAGTTAGCCAAATTCCGTAATCATAATGGCCTTTCAGCATCCGTATGCAAATTTTGCCATCAATGACGATATTGCCTTCATCAGCCATTTCGCGTGCGAGCTTGTCAGAATCAACATGAAACTGCTTTTTTGAGCCAATCCCTTTCCAGACATCAATGCTCCTGTCGGCCTCATTTTTCGCCTTGGAATGGCCCTTGTTATAATCGCCGACAGAAAAATGCCTTAAGTTCAATTTTTTAGAAAGGAGCCTGACTATCGTGGACGAGCCGCACCCGGGCTTTCCTGATATTACTATTACAGACATGATTACCACTTTATTTCAATACCAAGACATGAGAGCCAGATTCATCTTGTCTGAATTTTTCCGGTTGCCAAACAACAATGTCAGTTTCTATTTCCAGTCCTGCTTTTTTGGCATCTTTCCTGAATCTGCCAAAATGAACTTTATGTTCTACATTTCCGTATAATTCTTCTTTTAAAACATCATTAATTGAATTTTTTGCTTTTAAGCTATTTTGCCTTGAGTAAAAT
>CAYJUT010000126.1:0-2120 GCA_964373415.1 uncultured archaeon
AATTCTTCCTGTACAGAAAGAACTTCGTTCTTTCTTGTATTACTTCCCTGTGAGCCATACATGGTGAAGCCTTGCTTCACCTGTACAGGCGAAATGAAGTTTCGCCATGTATGCGAATCCAGAAAACATGTACGGTTTCTTTTCTGGGTTCAATATAATTCCTTTAGCTCTGTAGAAATGCTCAATGAAAAGCCACAGGAAGGGTATCATGAACACATGATATCCTTAGTAACTAGCACTATTGCAGATATGCAATAGTGCTCCTGTGGCTTTTCTCATATGTTTTCTACAGAGCCATTCCTTTTAATTTTATGATTATAATCGATAAAATATGGAACACGAAGTCGAATCATTGAAGCGATTACTGGACGAAAATAATATAAACTACAAAACAATTGCACATGAACGCGTCTATACGTCAGAGGAGGCGGCAAAAATAAGAAACGTTCCGCTTTCAAGCGGCGTAAAGGCGATGGTTGTCAAAGCCGATGATGGTTTCTTTCTGGTCCTTGTTCCAGGCGACAAGAAAATAGATTTTGACAAGCTGAAAAACAAGATTGGGAAAACATCTCTCGCAAAACCAGAAGATGTTTTTCGCATAACGGGCTGCGAGGTGGGCAGCGTGCATCCGTTCGGCAACCTGTTCGGCCTGCGTGTATTGATGGACAGGCGTGTGCTCGATAACGAAACCGTAAATTTCAACGCCGGGCTCCATGAGGTGTCAATAAATATGGACCCAAAAGACATGATTGGAATAATAAAACCGGAACTGGGCGATTTTACAAAATAAACAACTTAGTTATCTTAGATTCATTGAAAACTGCCATCTTCATTTATGCAAACAATGAACCTGGGATCCTGTCGTTGACAAACCCGCGACCTTGGTCGTGGGTTATATTACCAACGATTTGATATATATTTTTAATCAAAAACGTAAACTATTTAAGCATCGATAGCTATAATGTACAACGGTGGTAAGTATGAGCACAGTCACAGTGTCGCAAAAATTCCAGATTGTAATACCCAGGGACATACGTAGACATCTCAATATAAGACCTGGCGAAAAGATTGTAGTCGTAGAAAAAGGCGGAACAATGCACATGATACCTGTAGGTAAGATAAGTGATTCAAGAGGCATTGCAAAAGGTGTGCACGCTAACGATTTGAGGGATGAAAGTGAACGTTTTGATTGACAGCTATGGATGGATAGAATATTTTTCTGACGGGCCTCTTGCAGGCAAGTACTCAAAATATATAGAGTCCTCGTCCAAGAAAAAAACTTTTACACCATCAATAATTTTATACGAGGTCTACAAACGTATCAAAAAATTTAAAGGTGAACAAGTAGCACTAACAGCATATGCGTATATAGTTGCTCACACCGCAATCGTTCCAATAGGTAAAAAAATTGCGCTAGAAGCGGCTGAAACAAGCATCTCTGAAGACTTGGGCATGGCAGATTCCATAATAAGATCAACTGCACAGATTATAGGTGCAAAAATAATAACAAGCGACAAGCATTTCAAAGGGAAGAAGGATGTAATTTTTATCAGCTAAACTATATTGAGAACTTTGATTATCCCATGACCTACTCCCTGCGGTTGAAACCGCAGGTTTCTGCTAGGGTCATAGGAACTCAACGCCGTGGTGGGTCTGCTGGCTCAGCACGTACTGAATTGCTTTTTCTTCATCAAGTCCAACAGTTCGCGCCATGTATCCACGTGACCAGAAATGTCCCTTTGGATAGCGAAGCCTGAAGTGCTCCTTCACGCGAAAGATTTTCCATGCGGAAAATCCTTTCAGCAGCTTCGCTGCCCTTTCCTCGTCAGTGCCCTTTGGCAACTCGACGACAACGTGCACATGATCAGGCATGACCTCGATAGCAAGCAGCTTTATGTGATGCCTGCAGGCCGCTTGCCTTATGCATGCTTCGACAAGCCTGCGATTCTCCTCCTTTCGCATCATGTCGTACCTGTATTTTGTGCACCATTCGATGTGCCATACGCTCCGTCTCGCGCAGTGATTTTCCATAGCCAAGGCTAATTGCGTCCAAACCAACTCCTTTTTATCTTAGATTCATTGAAAACTGCCATCTTCATTTATGCAAACAATGAACCTGG
>CAYJUT010000127.1:0-2067 GCA_964373415.1 uncultured archaeon
GTCTTGCACTATATCTAAGAATGCTTTCTAGAAAGCATTCTGGATGCTATGTTCTCAATGGGTTATCAAATCGTTGGTAATTAAGATAAGGAAAGGAAAAAACAGCGGCAAAGTCGGCATCTGGACGGCGACGCCTGGCGAGGTGCTCACCGTCAACGGCAACGTCAGTGCGACTGCTTTCTACTATTTGTCCGACGTGCGGCTCAAGATGGACTTGGCATTCAACTTTTGAGAAGACCCTGGCATCAGCTGATGGATAGCTTTATATATTCAGAATAGTATGAATAATATGACTATTATGAATGATAGGAAAAAGATAAGAACCGTGAACGTGAACGAAAGAGGGCAAATAGTCATACCGGAGGACATACGCCGCGATCTTGGCATAATAGACTCGACAACGCTTGTTATGATAGAAAGGGGGGGAGAGATACTTATCAGGAAAGAAATTGATGTTCTTTCTGCGCTTGATGACGATTCATTCTGGAAATCCGTTGCTAAAGAGTCGCTGAAACAGGTGTGGGACAACGACAGTGCATGGGACAAAATAGCCAAAAAAGATGGTCTTAAATGAACGAAATAAGGCAGCAGGATATCGTATGGGTAAAATTTCCTTATTCTGACATGGAGGAGACCAAATTCCGTCCTGCACTGGTCGTTTCAAATGATAATTACAACAGTAAACGCTTGGACGTCATTGTGTGTGCCATTACTTCAAAACCTGACAATAATTTTGGCGTGGCCATTGGCAATTCAAGTTTAATAACAGGAAAAATGCCTCTGAAAAGCAACGCGCGAGCGGACAAAATAATGTTGATTGAAAAAACACTCGTTGTAAAATCATTTGCACGGCTGAACAATAGAACTTTTGATTCATTAATAGAAGAAATAATTAAATTAATTAAGAGAACTAAGTGACATAAAATGATACCCGAACTTTTCCTTCTCGCTCTGGCCGGATTCGCTGGCGGGCTTGTGCGCGGAGTTGTCGGGATACTGAAAGCGGTCAGGCAGGGGCGCAAGATAAGGAAGCGCTATTTTCTTGCAACCGTCCTTGCTTCCGCCCTCATCGGCGTCATCGCTGCGATGTTTGTCGAGAACGACGTGAAGTTTTCGATTCTTGCCGGTTATGTTGGCGGCGATTTCATCGAGTCGCTGTACAAAGTCAGGTTCCGCGAGAAGTACAGGCCGTCGAACAGGAAAGTCAAGATACCGTAAAGCAAGTGTTCATATTTTGCGGAGCAGTTTTGATGGTATTCCGGTATTCATTGCAACCTCGTACATTCCTATGTCGCATATGTTTAGCTGGAAAAAGTGAGTGACATGTTGGTAATTTAGCTCTGCTGCAGCGTGCAGCCTGTCAGCTGCGTGTAGAAGTCGATGTTGTAGATGTTGTCGTAAAGCGTGTTGTTATATACCGTGGCAGGATATCGTGTTATTCCAAGACTTGCGCATGTCTGCTCATTGGCGCCATCGCAAGAAACAAATACCTTGTAGGCATAAGGTCCTAGTACATTGATCTGCTGCAGCGTGCCGGTGTCGTTTCTCTGGCCCAACACGCGCAGGTTTTTGTTGAGCATGCATTCGACGAATTTCTTCTGGTTGTCAAGATAAGCCGTGTAGCTTTCCGTAATAAGGAACCTGTCTGTTATCAGCTGCCCGTCTTTTGTGACAAAAACGTCCTGCGTCTGCTGCTGGCCGGTGTAATCGGTGAAGCGCACGGTCATGCGGTAAATGCCGTACACATCGTCCGTCTTCAGTATTTCTGCCGGGCTTTCGTACTGGAGCTCGTACAGCGTTCTTACGGCGTCCGCGACATGCTGCTTGTTGAACTGCTCGACATTAACCTGGTTTGACTGGACGACCAGGTAGGCTATTACAAGAACGAGCACGACTATTATGCCTGCGTATACCTTGTCGACCATTTTTATCAAAAATAGATGAAAATTAAACAATTTAAGCCTGCGGCATGCAAAAAACCAATCACTAGGAAATTACAATCCGTTATCTTGGATTCATTGAAAACTGCCATCCTCTTGCGGCAATGAATCCGGGACCCTGTCGTTG
>CAYJUT010000128.1:0-2064 GCA_964373415.1 uncultured archaeon
CAAGTTGAGCAGAGCTCAACTTCGAGTTAGTCGCAGGTATTAAGGGCATTTCATTATGCAAAGATATGCTGGCGCTTTCCCCTTCATGGAGTTTTGATTATGATACGAACACATTCTGCAAAGGACCTTGAGCCCGGCAGCGTAAAAGTTGCAGGATGGGTCCATGAAAAACGTGCGCTTGGTGGCATTCTTTTCATCATCTTGAGGGACTCGACAGGATTTATTCAGGTTATTGCCAAGAAAGACAGGACGGACCCTTCTATGCTGAAAATTTTGGAAAACCTTTCCCGCGAGAGCGTTATAGCCGTTGATGGCGAGGCTGTCAAGAGCAAAAACGCCCCTAACGGTATCGAAGTAATTCCAAGCAGCATAAATGTAATCGCTGAAGCCGAGCCACTGCCCATAGACCTCTCCCCTGGAATTAAGACTAACTTGGACAAACGCCTGGATTTCCGGAGCATCGACCTGAGAAAACCGGAGAACAATGCCATATTCAAGGTGCAATCAACACTTTTGCAGGAGATGCAGCAGTTTTTGGCGAAAAATAATTTCATGCAGATTTTCACCCCGTGCCTCATGGGCGTGGCATCGGAGGGTGGTGCAGAAGTATTTTCGGTCATCTATTTCGACAAAGAGGCATTCCTCAGGCAGGACCCGCAGCTTCACAGGCAGCTTGCTGTAGCTGGCGGCCTCGAAAGAGTCTATGACGTCGGTCCGGCGTGGAGGGCTGAGCATTCACATACAACAAGACACATGTGCGAACACAGGGTCATGGCTGTGGAGACTTCATTCATTGAAGATGAATATGATGTGATAAGACTTGAGGAAGACCTCATAAGGTATGCGATGGAAAAATTACAGAAAGACTGCAGGGAAGAGCTGAAGATGTTTAACGCAACCATTGACATACCAAAAAAATTTCCAATACTCGAATTCCCGCAAATCTACGAGATACTAGAGGAACTCGGAGAGAAATTGCCGCGCGGCGAGGACCTCAACACGTCTGCGGAAAAGAAATTAGGTGAATATGTCAAGAAAAAATACAAGTCTGATTTCTTTTTTGTCAATCATTTTCCATTCAAGGTAAAACCGTTCTATGTCATGCGTGCCGACGATGAAGAGTGGGCGCGCAGCGTGGACCTTGTTTTCCGCGGCATCGAGATGAGCTCTGGCGGACAGAGAGAGCACAGATATGAAAAAATAATGGAACAGGCCGAGCTAAAGGGTATGAAACCTGAGTCGGTCAAATGGTTTGCTGATTTTTTCCGCTACGGCGTAGCCCCCCATGGTGGATTTGCCCTAGGTATCGAGAGGCTTACTATGCAGATACTTGGATTAGAAAATGTGCGCGAGGCGACGCTGTTCCCTAGGGATATGAACAGACTGACGCCATAAAGTTGGTCGGCTATAAGAGAAGCATAATAATTGATGGCATAGTATTATTTGGCAAATACAAATCAGAGCCTGAAAAATTGAGGCATTTCATGCTTTTTTCCTATAGCAATGTAACAGACGCAAAAAAGAGGGTGAATTTGCACAGAAAACTTTTCGGCTACAAAATTGGCACAAGGCATTACGAAGGCATAGTATCAAAATCAGGCGGAATAAGGCACGGGAGCGGCAGCTTTTCCGTTCCTATAGAAAAATACAGGGATGTCCGGAATGTTTTCAAAGAAATGAAAACAACTCCAATGATAACAGAGTATGGATAGATTAACTATGTTCGTCTTCGATTATTCTGCTGGATGGTATTTGCTTTTCGGGTTCGCTCTTGCGCTCTTCGTGATTTTCTCGCATATAAGAAAAAGCACGAAAGGCGCCGCCCGCTTCGGTGTGATCGGCCTTGCAGTCGGGCTCGTTTCCGAATTTATCGGCGTTGGGCTCGGCTTATGGACTTACTCAGCTGGCAACTGGCCGGTCATACTATGGCTGATTTATTTCCTGTTCACTGCCGCTTTCTACCAGATATTTTGTGTTATGAATAAGAAGAAAATAGCTAACAAAACGACTCTTATAGCTTTACAAGGAAACAAACAAGATACAAGGAAGAATTAAAAATTCTTC
>CAYJUT010000129.1:0-2052 GCA_964373415.1 uncultured archaeon
TAAATCATAACTCGTATAAGGTTAGACTGGCTTACAGCGGAGTAGAGCAAAGTCCTTGAGTGCATACTCAGGATTCTCAATGCCTGGAGTGCTCGCAAGGCCCATAGCGGCCGACGAAGAAGTCGTCTGAAGAGACACCTTGAGGTCGATGGTTCAAATCCATCCTCCGCTATTTCTTTTTATATTCCTTAAACATAATTACATACAATGACCTTTCATGAAATACCAGAACATATAGAAAGTAGGATGAGTTATTATATAGCATATGGCAAAAATATACAGTCGCACCCTTTATTGCGACACGTACAAGGATATTTAGACCAAATGGATGTGCCGATTATTCCTGGAGCACTGACCGTTAGTTGTTTCAGTGATCTTATTTACGTGGATTATGGAATAGGAAAAGCAGAGATAGGAGACGACGTAGTGGATATAATGAACGGAACTGCGATTCTAGTAAAACCTGGTGTGCCTTACAGATTAGCCTCAAGTGGAGAAGTATTAAGAGCAAGAAGATGCCACTTGCAATAGGGTTGGATTCGCAGTAAATTTCGTTTTTAAATCCAGAAATCAATCTATTTCTATGCAGATACAGGAAAAGGCCAAGCGTATTTTACAGCAGCCCGTTTGCGACTCGTGCCTGGGACGACAGTTCGCGCAGCTTCTCAGCGGCTATACAAATTCGGAAAGAGGTAAATTGCTCCGTACATTGATTGCGATGAGCATCGACAAGGAGGAGGCGTCGCTGGATGTCGACCTGTCAAATTTTCACGGCTTCAATTTTCACAAACTTGAATTAAAATCAGAACCCGAGAAGAAAAAATGTTCCGTATGCGAAGGCATATTCGAAAACCTAGGCAAGATAGCTGACAGGGTTGCAAAGGAAGCGAGGAAATACGATTTCTCAACATTCCTCGTTGGCACCAAGATATCATTCGATCTTATTTCACGTGAAGAAAATTTGTGGGAGCGTGTAGGAATAGATTACTGCGAACCAATAAAGGCCGAGCTCAACCGGGAACTTGGAAAAGTTGTAGAGAAAAAAATAAAAGCAGGATACCATTCGCGACCTGATGTAAATTTCATAGTTGGCCTGCCGGAAGGTAAAGTAAAAACAGAGTTAAACCCGCTTTTCATTTATGGTGAATACCAAAAGCTAGTGAGAGGCATTCCGCAGACAAAATGGCCTTCCAAAAAGTACAAGACCTCAATAGAAGAAATAATGGCCAAGCCTTTCATGCTCTCTACCCGGGGAAGCGGCCACAAGCTCCACGGTCTGGGCCGCGAGGACATAGATGCGCGCTGCCTCGGGTGGCGGCCATTCGTGCTTGAGATACTAGAGCCGAAGAAAAGAAAAATGAACCTCAACACGCTTGCGAAGAAGATCGGCAAAGGTATCAAGGTAAGAAACCTTCGTCCTTCGGAGATAGCTGAAGTCCGCCGCATAAAAGAGGAACGTGCCGATAAGACTTATCACGTTCTTGTTGTTTGTGAAAACATAACAAGGAACGACCTGAAAAAACTCGGGAAACTTGTTGGAAATATAAAGCAAAAAACTCCAGAGCGTGTTCTTCACCGCCGTGCCGACAAATTTAGAAACAGAAAGCTGAAAGCTCTGAAAGCTAAATACAAAAATAACAGGCAGTTCGAAATAATTGCAAGGTGCGAAGCTGGCCTCTATGTAAAAGAACTCATTAGTGGGGATAATGGAAGAACTGTTCCGTCAATGAGCAGCGTGCTAGGCCAGGCGTGTGTATGCAAAGAGCTTGACGTGATGGAAATTCATAACACGAAAGTCAAAAAGAAATAGAGATCGCAGCTACGTCATCGTATTGCTTATAGCGCGGGTACTTCCAGCACTCCGGGTCGTCTTTTTCTAAAGCGCGTACGTGCTTCAAGATTTTTTTCAGCCCGCCGCTCAAAAATAGCTGCACGAAAGTATCGAAATCGTCATTTTCTTTGGGATTTTGTTTCGGGATGAAAAGGCCGTCTGTAAAAATTATTATGTGCTTCACATTGTCAAGCTTCTCTTCACCGCACTTGATAAATTTC
>CAYJUT010000130.1:0-2044 GCA_964373415.1 uncultured archaeon
TAACTATATTTGCTTCACTATAAATATTGGCTCTGTAGAAAACATATGAGAAAAGCCACAGGAGCACTATTGCATATCTGCAATAGTGCTAGTTACTAAGGATATCATGTGTTCATGATACCCTTCCTGTGGCTTTTCATTGAGCATTTCTACAGAGCTTAAATATTAAATATTAAATTTAGACATCTCTTGGGTTCATTTTTGCCAAATCTTTTTCTATATCAAATAGATGATCCAGTCTCTTATATGTCAGCGGATGGGTGGAGAATATGTTTAATATCTTTGCTCCGGCAGCCTCGCGCTCCCATTCCATTGCCTCCTGAACTTCCTTTGCCGCATCCAAATGGCGTCCTTCCTGTTTTCGTTTCTTTATTGATTTTTCCAGATCCTTGGTTAATTCTTCTCTTCTCTCAGACTCACTGGATGCTGCTATGGGGTCGGCTATGTAGAACGCCCTTGTTTTTTCGTATTTCTTTGCCCTGCTGCCCGACATAGTGGGAAAACCATAGGCTATTTTTGCAAGTGCTGTTCTCATGTGTTTTGGGGATGTTGCGGCCGCTCCGAATGCGTCCGCGTAATATTCACGCACGCGGCTGAGGTAAAGAACTATGAGATATGTAAAAAACTGCGCTATGTATGCGCCTATGAACACGAATATGCCTGCGAGCCCGTTGTTTTCATTGTTTCTCGACCTTGCAACTATCGATCCTACGGCAATAATTAGATAATACACAAAGACAGGCACCATTGAGGCCAGTGTTATTACGACTATGTCATTGTGTTTTACATGGCCTATTTCGTGTGCGAGAACCGCCTTTATTTCATCCTTGTTGAGCATTTCCAAAAGACCGCTGTGCATGGCGACGTAGGCATGGTTCTTCCCGTAGCCAAAAGCAAACGCGTTGGGAGTGGCGTCCCTAACTATATACAGTTTTGGCTTCTTCTTGAGGCCGGCTTTTTTCACTATTTCATCCGCCATTTCATGCACCCATCTGTATTCTCTTTCATCCATTTCTTTCATGTTGGTGAATGCCCTGATTATTTTTGGCGCAAGAAGATACTGGACAAGGGTCATGAAAATTGTCAAACCGATGAGTAGCAGTACCAGGTTGTAGACAGAGCTCGAATACAATCCGGGCGCAAGCAGCCATACGACTATGCCTGTCAGCGCAAGTACCGTGCCGAATAATACCACGAATGTCAGGAATATTGCCAGTCTTAGTTTGCCAAGGCCCATTTTGTTCACATCAGAATTTCTTTAGATATTTTATGTATTCTCCTGTCCAGTTGATTTTCTTCGAATACTGTTTCCGTGGATAATTATTTAAGAGTTTTAATATCAACACGGCAGTTTTTCTTGGTGTCTTTTTTGTTGTGTCAATTTCAATGCCCCTTCTAGCTTCGCCTGATATTATTCCAATGGCCTCTGCTTCCACATTTTCCTGTATTTTATCGCGGCTCCATTTCTTCTTTTTCAGCCTTCTCTCGAGTTCGGCTGGCGATGTGCGCAATATTATCGTAAGGTATGTTGGCACAAAATGTGACAAATGCCCTTCGAATATGATTAATTCCCGGCCCTTCGATTCCTTTCCGGCTGCTGAAGCAAGTTTTTTCGTGTCTATTATTCTTGTGTTCCTTTTCTTGTCCAATGCCGTTTTAATTTTGTATTTTTTTACCAGATAACCGGTGTTTATAAGTCGCGCATTTAGCTCCCCGGCCAGTATTTTTCCGACAGTTGTTTTCCCTGTTCCCGGAGTGCCTGATATTGCTATTAACACAGGATTAGTTTGATTGAAACGTTTTTAATTGTCAGTTTTGAGACGGTAAGGCCCGCCACAATGCAAATGAACCGTAGCAAGATGCTGGCTGTCAACTATGTCAAGCCTTTGTCTTTCGGAGGCACAGTAGTACCCCATCGGCCTGATTAATTCTGAACATCTGTTGCATTTGGACTCTTCTATCTCCTTTAGTAGCACGTATCTGGTTGTTGTCATAAAAATCTTATCTATGAAGCCCTTATAACTTTACAAGGAAACAAACAGGA
>CAYJUT010000131.1:0-2014 GCA_964373415.1 uncultured archaeon
ATGCAGGAATAATCAGAATAATTTGTATCTCAATCCTGCACGGAAGGCATTGCCGTTTGAATTTACATTTCTGGCGTACTGGAATTCTGCACCGGCTTTTTTTGTCAACATTTTTCCTACAGTTATTTCTCCGAGGGTGAAAGGATCGACACCGAAATTGTGATCGGCCCAAGCTTCTACGTAGATACCTTTTGGAAATTTTATTGAGCCAAAACCGCTTATCTGGACTTCTTTCTTGAGACCGTCTTTTGTCACAGTGACAGGTAGGAGCTTTGCGTTGGCGTATATTTTGTCGTTTGCGACTAAGTCTACTATTGGCCCGGCTCTTAGTGTTGCAGGCGTATAAATTCTGGAACCCTTATTTATCTCGGCTTGGATTCCGAATCTCTTGAAATTTTTTCTTACATATATTTCTGTATAGTAATCGCCCGCATCCCGGCCAAAACTGTCGACAAATCCGGAAACAGGACCGTAGGATCCTGACAGGCGCAGCGTATGGTTCTCATCCGACCTCGATGTCTTTACTGCCTCTGCTGTCAGAGACTGGGCATTTGCGTATCCCGACAACGCAGCAACAAGCGCCACTCCGCCGAGTAGGTTTTTCAATTTCATACATCTACCTAACCAGAACTTCGGTACAACAATCTGACTGTTCTCGACTAAATCTGATGCATGTATTTCGTCTGGCACACTTTACACCCCACTTATCTTTACTACTATATAGTAATTCTTATATTTAATAATTACATCCATCCAGGGGGGGGGGAGAAATAATGGATATTTTAGCTTAGAGATGCAGTAATCTTATATGGACACAAAGCTGCTCGAAGATATAGGGCTGACACGATCGGAGGCGCTCGTGTACCTTGCGTTGTGCGAGCTTGGACCGAGCACTACTGGCAAAATAATACAAAAGGCTGGCGTAGCAAGCTCAAAAATATACGAAATACTTGACAGGCTCGAGCAAAAGGGGCTTGCAGGCCACGCTATAAGAACCGGTATTAAGGAGTTTCAGGCTGCGCCACCTGAGAGGATAATGCTTTATTTGGAAGAGAAGGAAAACGAAATAAAAAGAGAAATGGCGAAGGCCGAAACTTTGGTCCATCTTCTCAAATCAAAGCTTTCTTTGGCCAAAGAAGAACAGGAAGCGACCATCTACAGAGGCATGAAAGGACTCAAGACAGTTTTTTATCAAGTTGTCAAAGAACTGAAACCCGGAAGCACCATGACAGTTATTGGTGTGCCTGCAAGGTCGCCCAAGGTTGACAGATTTTTTGTGAGGTGGAATAAATTCCGTGCAAATAATAATGTCAAGATGAAAATAATGTTCAATGAAAGTGCGCGCGGTAATATGCAAACACTGCCTGAAAACAACCCACTATCTGAAATTAAATTCATGCCAAAAGATGTTATTACACCAGCCGGGATTAACATAGCTGACGATAAGACAATAATTTTCCCCTCTGAATCAGGTGAAGACCCTCTTCTTATTCTAATTAAGAGCAAAAAGATTGCGGATTCTTTTAAGGCACAGTTTGATTTGTTGTGGAGCCAGAATGTAAAAACTTTCTATGGTTTGGACGGGCCACGTTACGTTTTAAATGATATGATGCGCGATAAAAGACACATTTGGGCCTTTGGATTGAGCCATGAAAAACTACAGACCAATGTGCCCGAGGAATTAAAGAGTCTTATTGAATTCGAGAACAAAAACAAAATCCCGGTAAGGCTTATTTTCACAAGCAAAAAAGAAGTATGGCTTGAAAAATATGCTTCTGTTCGCTATCTTTCAGAAAAGTTTTCAACACCTTTTCATTATGAAATATATGGCAACAAGGTGGCTATTTTTTATTGGATAAAACCTGTAATAACAACATTAATAGAAGACAAGAATGTTGCGGATAATTTCAGGAAACATTTTGAAGAGATGTGGAAGATTACACGAAAATAAAAGCTTTCTCTTTCTTTGATATTCATGCAACTCATAGCGAAAGGCGCCGAAGCGGAGCTGACA
>CAYJUT010000132.1:0-2010 GCA_964373415.1 uncultured archaeon
TAAATAAAGCTGGGATCTGGTAATCATGTTTGACGGACTCAAGAAGAGGCTCAAGGAAGCTGTCGAGAAGGTATCGAGGACAATAGCAAAAGACGAGCCAGTGGGGATGAGGCTGGAACAAAAGGAAAACACAGAACTATCTCAGACAGTTAATAAAATAGGAAAAGAAGAGCCTGCTCCCATAGTTGATTCTGATACGGCCTTCGAAGAGGAGCTTGAAGAAAAGATAGAGGAGCTTGAAGAGCTCCGCGAGAAGGTGCAGGAAGAGAAGCTGCCGCCCGAGATCGCTGAAAGCAAGGCGGAGTCCGAGACGATATCAAAGGAGGAGAAGCGCTCATTCTTCAGCAAGATAACGGAGAAAAGACTAACTGATAGCGAAATCGAGAAAATAATGAAGGAGCTGAATATAGCGCTGCTTGAGAATGATGTTGCCGTCGAGGTTGCCGACAAGATTTCCGATGATGTCAAAAAGGAGCTTCTCGGCACCAATGTGAAAAGAGGAAAAGTTGACGATATAATAAAAGACGCGCTCAAGTATGCCATGCTTGACGTGATGAAGCAGGATAAGATGGATATAGAAAAAATGATAAACGAGAAGAACGGACCTTTTACCATCATGTTTGTCGGGTTCAATGGCGTAGGAAAGACCACGGCTGTCGCTCGCCTCGCGTACAAACTCAGCAAATACAAGCCTGTACTTGCTGCTGCCGATACATTCCGTGCCGCCAGCATAGAGCAACTGGAGGAGCACGGCCGGCGCCTGAATGTTCGCGTTGTCAAGCACAACTACGGCGCAGATGCTGCGGCGGTAATGTTCGACGCTAAAAAGCACGCCGAGGCCAGCGGCAGCAAGCTGGTGCTGGCTGATACAGCGGGCCGTTCGCACTCAAATGTGAATTTGATGGACGAGCTGAAGAAAGTGGTACGAGTAAACCAGCCGGATCTCAAGATACTTGTTCTCGACTCTGTCACGGGCAATGATATTTACGACCAGTGCAGGCTGTTCAACGATGCTGTGGGCGTTGATGCCATAATATTGACGAAAGCCGATGTGTATGAACGGGGCGGCGCGGCGCTCTCCGCGGCGTACACACTAAAGAAGCCGATACTCTATATTGGAGTAGGCCAGGAATACGAAGATCTCAAGGAATTCAAGCCCGAGGAGATCGTGAAGAACTTAATCTAGGGTTTTGTATGACGTTCCGCGGCCTGCTTCTTCCATGAATTTTCTATATTCCTGCCAGGCAATCTTATCTTTTTGATACATTTCATCGGCTGTTATTTTCTGACCAATTAATGCAATTCCTTGTAATATTGCAGGCACGCTGACTGAAATGCTTATCCGTTGAAATGCCACATAAAGTGGCAGCCCAACAAGAACGAGCCCCTTGAGGTATCCTGAAATCATGGCGCCCGGCTTGTACACTGGCGGTACAGGCTCATCTGTGAAATGATGTTTTTCCACATCACATATTTCATTTTTATTTACTACTGATTTTTTTAGTCTGTTGGCTGCATCAATATAATACAAAAATAACTTTTCCGGGATATTGTATTGTGTTTTCGACGCGTAAAGCGGGTGCATTCCCTGCCTTAGCAGTGTGCCTTCAAGATATTCCAAATTCCATCTTTCTGCACGCTCTAAGGGACCTTCTACACGCATAATTACACCCTAACTAATAAGGGATATGATTAGGCTAGAAATAAAATTTTTATTCAGCAGATTCATCGACAAGCTTTCTGACGGCGTCGCGGACGGCCTCGCTCCTGTTGGGATAGACGCCTTTCTTGACAAGAACTTCTATGTTCTTTATCTGCTTTTCTGTCAATCTTATCTGAACGGTTTCCATTACCATATTCCGCACCTCATTGAAGATTTAATATGATCCAATCACGAAGGCTGCACTTTTGGCATACTTTTGACGTACCAGCATTGCACAGCCACTTCACGGTAGTACTACAATCGAAGTCTTTATAAAGCTTCACCACGACGCAGTCACGATATTTTAT
>CAYJUT010000133.1:0-1954 GCA_964373415.1 uncultured archaeon
TTTACCTTGAAGTCCGCGCTGTTGCCAAGTTCCACTGTAATATTATTTTCGCCTTCGTTCAGCCCTGTCATATTGAAAGCTGTCTCGGTCCCATTAAGGATCGTTGTATTAATAATTGCCCATAAGCTGTTCCAGTAAAATGTCACGGAGAGGTTTGTCAAAAACGTACTGTTTGCAGTTACGCGTATCTCAGGCGTTGTGTCCGTTGTGTTTGACCTGTTGACAGGATTCGAGATTACGGAATTATAAATCTGACCGAGCGTTACTGTGAAGTTGCCGTGTGTCTGGTTAGCGCCAAGCGAGGATGTGTTTATGCCAACGACACGCCATTCATAAGTGCCGTTTGTCAGAGCTGTAACGTTGAAGAAAGAATAATTATCACCATTTGTGCTTGAGGCATTTCTTGTCATAGAGAAGTTCATCACTCCGCCACCTGTGCGGTTGTAAACTTCAAGGTTCGGGACCGATATGAATGATTCATTGCTCGTAATATTAACGTAAAAATAGCCCTGCGTTGCTAGTGTTGACACATTGCTGTTATTTGCCGGTGAAGGCGCAACACTTGTCAATGTTATTCCAGCACCTGCGAATGCGGGCAGTACGTAAAATACAAACAATGTCGATAGAAGTACGACAGAAAATATTACGCCAATTTTTGCCACGCCTTTCATGAGACCTTTTTGTTTCTCGTTCATCTTTATTTCACATTCTCACACTAACAGTGATATTATTTCGTTTCCTCACTATATATATTTTCTAATTTTCTTTTCCTGCGCTGCAATTCGATAACCCGCCTTCTTGTAGCCACTGTCCTGTAAACATTTGACTTGCCTACTATTGTTTTCTCAAGCTTGCCCTGGTGCATCAGCGCCTCCAGATAGCCGGCGGTAAGCTCGCGGCGCATATTGATTTCTTTTGCCACCTGAGAAGTAGACATTATTTGCTTGCTAAGCAGGTTGAGAATCCTTTTCTCGACCACATTTTCCCCTTGCATTACAAAAGAATTGCATAGAATTAGTATTTATAACTTTGTTCTAGACGCAATTGTCACTAACTCGTTGCAATTTCGCCGCAAAACAAAAGTTATTTGGCTGCTAAGCTAGTGCAACTTAACAATCATTGTATTATCCGAGAAAAATATTGTATTTTTGAATCGTAAATTCATTTTTACAGTACTCTTGATGGAATAGCATAATTATAGTAAAATATCAGGGGCATGTACAGGAAAATATAGAAGTCTAATACGGAACAATAAGCTTCAGGTCGTGTATTTTCTTGAAATCACTTGAGTTGCGGCTATGAAGCGGGATTTTGAGTTCTATGGCAGTTGCGGCTATAATCGCGTCATGCAACGGCACGTCATGCTTTCGCCTGAGTGCGGCCCCTTTTCTTGCAATGGATTGAGTTACATCAACAACTTGGAAAGACGACAGAAGGCCTTCCGTCTTTTCTCTTTTAATATTGTCCCTGCATTCTTTGCCGCTCAATACCTCCGCTTCAGTCAGGGCAGAAATGCAAACAGCGTTGTCATCTTTGGCGATTTTTTCAATGAAGACCCTTGCCCTTTCCTGCTGCCGCAACACGTCTATGAGAATGTCAGAATCAACAACAGCTTTCATAAACCGAGCCTCTTGAGCCGCTTCTCTTCCTCTCCGCGTATTCTTTTGACGTACTCTAATCCGCTTTCCTTGGATTTGCTCCATGCGCCAAATGCGCGCTCGACTGCATCTTTCCTGACTTTTTTTATTACCGCTTCTCCTTTGTCAGGTACGACAATTATTTTATCGCCTATCTCTATATCCAGGCTCTCACGCACGTCTGTTGGAAGTGTTATCTGATAATTTCTCGTTACTTTTGTTATGCCCATAATTTCACCTATATAACCCACGACTAACTCGGAGTTGAGCTCTGCTCAACCTGAGCCGCCAAAAGACTTCTTTGGAAGTCTTTTGCA
>CAYJUT010000134.1:0-1900 GCA_964373415.1 uncultured archaeon
AAACTTGTAGTGAGGTAGATCGAATATAAAAATAATATAGGAATACTTGTTATCCGCTGGGCTCGTAGTCTAGCTTGATCAGCTCAATCTTCTGGCTCTATTATTATCTTGTTTCCGACCTTGCTTATGCTCACAGATTCTCCGGGCTTTAATTTGAAATCTTTTTCGAGGTCGCTGGGTATTCGCAATACTAGTCCACGGCCGCTTTTTGACAGGCTCCTGTGAAGCTTTAGAGGCTGCGGCCATACGCCAAGCTTTTTAGCTACCTCAATCGTACGCTGCGCGTCTTTTTCATGTATGAACTCTTCACCGCATTCTGTGCAGCGCTGGCCTTTTTCTACAAAAACATAGCCGTCCATCTCAGACACTATGTTGTCCACTTCTATCAACTTTCCCTTTTCACATACAGGACATTTTTTATTTGTCATTTTCCTTCAGCTCCAGTTATTATAAAGATTTCGTTCCCGGTATACACAAAGATTATTTTCCTGCTTCCTTTCTTATCTTTTATGTAAGCTTCGTATTTGTTTTTTCCAACTCGCTCTATCTTGGCACTCATTAATGCCGACCGCAGCAGATTAACATCCCAGTCCCATTTTCTTAGCCAAGTGTTTCTAAAATGCTTGCTAGGTTTTATCTCTTTGGTGAAGTCAACAGCGGATTGACGCCTTTGGTGTCGGTCTATTTGCAC
Organism: uncultured archaeon; assembly: GCA_964373415.1. Lineage (GTDB taxonomy): Archaea > Aenigmatarchaeota > Aenigmatarchaeia > GW2011-AR5 > GW2011-AR5 > GW2011-AR5. The sequence goes on from CAYJUT010000134.1 coordinate 692, forward strand.
TATTTTTTCACCTTCTTTTGTTATATATTTATATGCATGTATATAAAGCTTCTAATGGCAGAAATTAATACAAATGTGGTTAGGATTAGGGGCTACGTACTTCAGTTTAGTCGGTAGTTTGGTTAAGTACGCATGTAATGTATACGTGATGTGGTAATTATGTGGCATGGAATACTTATCGATAAGGCTTTCACAGAGGAATTCTTGTCTTCGCTTAAAGTTATTGGCAAAAATAAAAGTGATGACTGGATTCTTCTTAAGATAGAAGTTCCAGATGATCACATAGAGAAATCTGTTCAAGAAATTCAGAAAAATATGGATAGTGATTTTTACTCTCATCTGTATAGCAAGGATGGAAATCTCATAGTTATCTTCAAGGAGAAAGTATTTAGGATAAAGTCTGACAAATCGACTTGGACGGAAGCAATCAAACATGGAAAGTCTATAGGAATTCCAGAAGAACAGTTGGACTTTTATCCTTGCAGATTTGAAGATGAAACATATTGAATAGGGCTCGTAGCTGTGCTTGGTTGCTTGTTAGGTTCTGTGTAGGGCGAATGCAGGCTATTGGTAGTTGAGTAGTGGTTTACTATTTCAAAATGTATTCCCAGCCTGGCTGCCAAGCTTTCTTATGTCGCCAGTCTTCGGCAATTACCTGCTTCCAAGTTTTCTTTTTTATCAAAACATCGAGAGCCAGCTGCGGTCCTTGATGAGCAACAATAGCCACATGTTCCCCCTCATAATTCTTTTTTAGAAACTTCAGAAAATCTGAGATTCTTTTCTCTACGTCTTTGTAACCCTCTCCGTTTGGAAATGGCTTATCTATAAAATTAATCATTTTGGATTTGAACTGGTCTGCAGGCTTTCCATTAAGATTCCCATAATTGCATTCTCTTAATCGCTTGTCCTCAATGATTTTGTATTTCCCTTCAAAGCCAAATTTTGCGGAATCTATGGCTCTTTTAAGGTCAGAGCAAAATACGACATCGAAATGTTTATCCGCAACAATCTTGCCTAGTTCCTTGGCCTGCTTTATGCCAAGCTGCGACAATTTTCCTGGGAGCCATCCTGTAGCCAGGTCTTGTTCATTATCAGTTGTTGTTCCATGAACAAAATAAGTAATTTTGACTGCCATACATCTATAACAATTTCTAAGCCTTTTAAGTTTGAAAACCAGATACTTCTTTCTGCTGGGCTCGTAGCTGTGTT
>CAYJUT010000135.1:0-1886 GCA_964373415.1 uncultured archaeon
ATGGGCCCGACGTGGAACGCTTTTGAAATCCGCACAAGAGATTCTACAAAATGTCACAGAGAACCTTTAAATCTCTAAGCAGCATATTAATATTTAATATGCTCCCCGACATGGCACTATAGCTAGTCTGTAGGCAATGTCGGGCTTTTTACTTGTCTTTTCTATCATCATTTTTCAAACATTTGCCAATTATATCGTCCAACAGCATAGATTTGTTGCAAACTTGTTTCAATAGCGATGACCTGCTTATTGCGAAATATGCATTTTCTGCCTTCTTACCCAGCTTCTGAATACGCTTTATTACAGGTTCGAAATCTCCATCCCCGCTTACAAGAATTGCTGTGTCGTAAAGATTTTCATAGGCAAATGACACCATATCTATTGCCAAATGTATGTCATCACCTTTAACAGAATAGTAAGCCTTGCCATTCTGCCCTGTTAGTTTTCTCATGTGCGCAAGTATGATATGCATGGCAGGTATTTTCCTTAGGTCAGCAAAGAATCTTTGCTGTTTCCAATATACTTCTTTATTGTAATTTATGTCCAACGGCGCATTGTAGTAGTAAACACCAATAAGCAGCCTAATGTTTCTCAGCAGCTCTATAAGCTTTGAAAAGTCTATCTGGCTGTCATGAAGACTGAAAGTATCTTTTACGCTATGGTAGAAGTTGCTCCCGTCTATGAAGATGCAAACGCGTTCTTTACTATCCATAAGATTCATTATTGATTAAGAAATAAATAAGCCTGCCCTTGCCGAAGCAATGGCAGGGAACATATACTATGTAATAAGTATTACATTGATTTAAACCTTCCTTATGACTTTGTGGTCTGGAATTGAAGCTCATATATAGGCATTTTTCTCACTACTTGTATGAAGGGAATTTGTCAATAGTTTTTGCGTGAATAATACTGTTTTTTATTGCCTTCATCAAGGCTTCTTGTGCACCTAGTCCAACTACATCGGTTAAGGCTATTTTCCATGTTTTAGGAAAAGTTTTTCTTTCACCCGATAAAGAAGAAAGTGCAAAAACTATATCACCGTCAAACATTGTATGAACTGGAAATATGGCTCGTGCCATACCATCGTGTGCCAATTCTGCAACTTTCATAAGCTGTATTCTATCCATTGCTACATTAGTTGCAACTACTGCAAGTGTAGTGTTTTTTCCACGTAACTTTTTTAATTTGTAAAGTTTCTCAATATCTTCGCTAATATTTTTTTTCTCCAAATCAAAATTTCCATCATCGCAATAAAATTTTTTCGTATCAGGGTTGACTACGTCTCCAACAGAGTTTGTTACAACAAACGCAGCAACTATAATTCCATTAGGCAGGGATGTAACAGACATACCGAAACCACCTTTAAGGGGCTTGCCCTTGAACCATTTCCCTGTTGTGGCTCCGGTTCCAACACCGACGTTTCCTTGGGCCAAATTAGAATATGACGCGTTTTTGGCAGCGGCGTATCCTTCCATTTTACCGGGTCTTTTTTTGCTATTACCAACGCCGAGGTCGTATATTGCAGCTCCAGTTATATTGGGTATAATAGCAGCTCGAGTAAAAGCACCAATCTTATTCTCTTCTAAATATTTCATTAGACCAAATACTGACTCAAGGCCAAAGGTGCTACCTCCGGTCAAAACAATACCGTTCACAGTGTCAGAAGTTCCCTTGGGCCCGTATACATGAGTGTTAAAAGAACCAGTGTCAGAACCCCTAATATCAATTCCGATTTCAGCACCTTTTTCAGCAATAAAAATAGTTGTACCTTTCAGATTTTTTGCATCTGTGTAGTGTCCAATTTTTATTCCTAATTTTTTCAATGCTTTACTGTCCATGCAAAATATTATGACAATCTTACTATAAAAAGTCCAGTCGGCGTTGAG
>CAYJUT010000136.1:0-1878 GCA_964373415.1 uncultured archaeon
TATAGTGAAAAATGAGATATTCTACGGCTCTTATTCAGCTGAAATAGTAAGCGATAAGCCGTACGAGGGATAATCTAGCGTGATTCAAAGTATATACTACTTATGACTTTTAAGAGACCATCTAACCAATGGAAGCAATGAAGAATACAAATCTTCGCCTTTTTTAGTTAATCTGTACTCAACCTTGACGGGCATCTCGTTAAATTGCCTTCTTTCCACAAGATTTATTTTTTCTAATCCCTTTAACCTGTCGGAAAGGGTTTTCGGATTAATATTTGGCATCCTTTCCAAAAGTCCATTGAATCTTAAACTACCAAAATTTCCGATTGTTATGATCAACGAAAGAGTCCATTTTTTGCCTAAAGTATTCATTATGCCGCCTAAAATGCATGGGCAGTAATCGGTTTCTGCCTTCCTCATGTTGCAGCTTTCAATAACTTTTAGTTCACTTACCATTTTTACACCAGCTTAATTCTCCGTTACTGCTGGAATTAATAAGCTGTTAAACTATAAAATATATAGCTAATATAAAAAGGTTATGGTGTGGTAAATGAAAAAAGAAAACTATACATGCCCTAAATGCAACTGTACATACAAAGTCAAAAAAGGCGAAGAAAAAATTTGTCATTGTAACAAGAAAAAATGCCCTTGTTGTAAATAAGGAGGTTGATTAAAAATGTGTTTAGAAATGGCACCACTACATGTAGTAAATAGTGGAATAGGTGGAACGGCTTTAGCTATTGGTGGAGTTGTTTTAACTGGTATTGGAGCGTTTACTTATAGAATAAGGGACAGGATCAAAAATATCTTCAGTAAGTGATAGTATGAATGCTAAAACCAAAGTCATCTGGACAGCGATCGGAGTAATAACGCTAGTTATAACTATTGGTATAGTTGGGTTCATTTACTTTTCTAAACCACCAAGTGTTGCACAACCAAGCATTATGCAACATGGGGGTGGAGTTATTCCGACTTCTGAGATTTCGGTAAATGTTAGCACACGTGAAGGTACAGCCCCACTTACTGTAACCTTTATAGCGCCAAGTACTATAGCCCCTGTTATGAAGACTGGAAATCCTTCCTATACATGGGATTTGGGAGACGGAACAAAAGCTACTGGCAGAATAGCCACTCATACTTATGAAAAGCCGGGAGTTTACACAGTAGTAGTCGAAGGCATAGATGAATTTGGTCATACGTACAGAGAAACTATAACAATAAAGGTGAAATAAAAATGGGTGCTATTCAGAGAGGTATCAGGAATGTGTACAGAAACAAGGCAAGAACGATTGTAGTCATTTTAATTCTATCTCTAAGCCTTGGTGTTTTTATTGGGATGTTCCAGGCGACGAATGCCGTTCAGCAGCAGACAAAAGTGCTTTCTTCGATAATTGAAAATACAATAGAAATTAGGAACGCTGGAGCAAGTGGAATGGGATTTGGGGCGGAGCTTATTCCAGAATCCGATATCCCAAAAATCGAGGGAATACAGAATATTGCAAACATAGAAAGGCAGTTACTAGTGAGAAATGTCTATTCTGAATATTTCCCTACAATCTCAATAACTGTTGGGAACGAGCCTGGAAAGCCAGTGAGGGTTGCAACGCATGGAGAGCCTGCAGTAGTAAGAATACTAGAAGGCAGGAATTTTGTTTCTGAGGATGCCGAGAGAAATGTTGCGGTTGTCGGGCAGATATATGCGAAAAACCGCGGGTTGCAGGTTGGCTCAAAATTCATTGAGAAAGGCACCCAAGCTCAGGCAGGAAATGAAGGAGTGAATGTGACTCCAAGAGAGCTCGAGGTGATTGGAATTTTCTCAAGCGGCTTTGCATTTGGCGACAACCAAGTTATTGTACCTTACGATGTTGCGCAGGATAT
>CAYJUT010000137.1:0-1845 GCA_964373415.1 uncultured archaeon
TAAGCTTCGAAACTGATTATTTTTATGCTGTCTGTGCTCGTGCAAGTCTGGGGCCCCGCCAACGCGATGTTCGGCGGATACGACTGGATAACTGTTGGCATTATTGAAACTGAGAAAATTGACATGGACTATCTGAAAGAGGAAGCAATAAAAATAATAAACAGCCGCGACTACAAGCCATTCGCAAACGCCGCACGGCTCAAGATAATAAGGGACGAAAAAACAGAGATGAAAGTCACGCTGATGGATTTGTGGTAGGGCTATCTGGTTTATCTTGTATGTAAGGTCCTATTTCTTTGGCAAAAATAGTATCGCCATCAACATAATACCAAACATCTGGGCGTGTTTCAACTCTTTCTGCTCCGTCCCGATCAAATGGTATTTCATGACCGTAGATATATTCTAAATGACCTCCATCAGGACCAGGAACAAAAACGTAATCACATCCGTTATCAGGTGCCCTATAGCCAACTTCAAAGATCAATGAAGTTCCCCTGCGCAAGAATACTTCTCTGGTTATTGGCATATCAAAAGTATTTATACAATTTATTTAAGCACAACTGTTATAGTCTAATCATGAACGAGATGCAGGCGCGGCACAAGGGATTTGTCGAGAAACGAACATGGCACAAGATAAAGTGGATAAAAGGCCGTCACGAGGGCAGGTTTGATATTTTTGATGACGAAGATTTGAAAAAGAACAAGGACTCTGTGGAAATCATTGAAACATTCCAGACCGAAAAATGCGCCACTGGGGTAAGCTACGATTTCGGCCGCACGAGCGAAGACCAGATCAACGAGTGGGTAAAGGAAAACAGGCGATAGCTCATTTTTATCCTGTTCTGTCAACTAATTCTATGCAAATCCCTGAAAAACTCAAGTCAAGACTGGAAAAACTGGGATTAGATGATAGTATATACGGACAGCGAACGCGAAAATGCATACTGTCAGAAAAGAGATTAAATCTTGAACAGGTGCCGTGGTATTCTAATGCATACTTCATTGACGAAAATTTTAAACGGAAAGGTGAATTCATCCTTGACCCTGTATCTATTGTGCCTTGCCTTGCACTGGCCCCAAAAAAAGACGACAAAATACTTGACATGTGTGCTGCGCCGGGCACGAAGACGTTTATACTGTCGTTTCTCACTGACAACGAGGCGCACATAACTGCAAATGACATCGACGAGCACAGGGTAAGAAGGCTCAAGTCAATCGTTAACAAATACGGCCTTAGCGTCGAGGTTCTTAACAAGTCAGGCCGCAGGCTAGAGGGCGGTTTCAACAAGATACTGCTTGATGCGCCCTGCAGTGGCGAGGGCATGATCAACAAGAAAGAAAAGTTGTTCGAGCACTGGTCTGAGAAGAGGATAAAGCTGCTGGCAAAAAAGCAGAAAAAGCTGATTTTGCATGCCTTCGATATGCTTGAAAAGGGTGGCACGTTTGTCTACTCGACATGCACATTCGGGCCGGAAGAAAACGAGGAGGTTGTTGATGCGCTGCTGAAGAAGCACGATGATGCAGAAATCAAACCTATTGAAATGGACATGGAATATGCATCCGGCTTAGTGCGCTGGAATGGCAAGGATTACGACCCGCGCCTTGTAAACTGTATACGCATCTACCCGCAGCATAACAATACAGGCGGGTTCTTTGTCGCGAAGATAGAGAAGAATTATAGTTAACCCAGAAAAGAATCCCGACATGTTTTCTGGGTTCACATACAAGGAGAATCAAGGATTCTCCTGTACAGGTTAAGCTTCGCTTATAGCTGACCAACTTAATATTCTGGAGCTCTGTTGAAATCCTCCATATGAATGCTGCTAATGACCTGTCAATGTTGTG
>CAYJUT010000138.1:0-1813 GCA_964373415.1 uncultured archaeon
ATAACTGAGTGATAATCATGAAAAAAGGATATTCGCCTCATTGGGTACGGAGCAAGCAGACGCGCAAGCAGCGCAAGTACAGGTACAATGCTCCGCTCCACAAGCGCAGGATTATGGTAAGCATGCACCTGCACAAAGCACTGCGAAAGGAATACAACAAGCGTTCGCTTCCCGCACGCAAGGGCGATGAGGTAAGGGTAATGCGTGGAAAGTTCAGCGGAACAACGGGAAAAATCTCGCGCGTTGACCTCAAGGCATTGAGGGTTTATGTTGACAACGCAAAGATCAAGAAAGTCTCGGGCCAGGAAGTTGAGGTGTCTCTCGACCCAAGCAATCTCATGATAACAAAACTTGAGTTCAACGACAAGAGGAGAAGGACTTTCCTTAGAAGAAAGTCAAAGGGCGAAACGAAAACGGAAGTCAAGGCTGAAAAGAATCCAAAGGAGGTTAAGAAGCAAAGCTAAGCGAATCGTTTAGTTTGCTCAGGTGATAATCATGGCATTCACAAAAAGATACACTGTACCAAGAACATGGCCAATAAAGGTCAAGGAAAATAAATACGTGGTGAGCCCTGTTCCTGGCCCGCACAGCAAGGTGACGTGCATACCTATAGGAGTTGTGCTGCGCGATGTGTTGAAGCATGCGTACACGATGAAAGAAGCGAAGAAAATACTCAGACAGGGTGCCGTTAGAGTCAACAATATAGCCCGCAAAGAACATGGTTTCCCGATAGGCCTCATGGACGTCATAGATGTAGGCGGCGATTTTTACAGGGTCATGCCAACGGCCAGCGGCCTGAGACTGCTGAAGGTGGACGAAAACAATGCAAAGATACGACTTGCAAAAATCAGCAACAAGGTCCACGTCAAGAAGAAAAAACTTCAGCTTAATTTTCATGACGGGACAAACATGCTTGTTGAAAAGGATGCGTATAAAACTTCGGATGTCGCCATCATAGACATCTCGACAAAGAAAATAAAGGGTCTGATAAAATTCGAGAAAGGCGCTATTGCAATTGTTATTGACGGTCACAATGCAGGTGCAAACGGCAAGATAGAAAATATAGACAGGAAACTGAGGACAGTTACACTTGATAGCGACGGAAAGAAATTTTCTGTTCCACTAAAGTACGTTTTTGTCATCGGACAGGGCAGTTCAGTCATAAAACTTGGTGAATGATCGATGAAGATGAAAGAGATAAGGATAGAAAAGATAACGCTGAATATCGGGTGCGGAACAAAGACGCCAATAGAAACAGCCAGGACTGTGCTGAAGAATGTATCCGGCGGCAAGGTCGTTGTAACTAAAACGAAGAAGAGAACGACATTCAATGTGCCGAAAAACAAGGCGATAGGATGCAAGATAACCCTTCGCAAGAACACAACACCTTTCCTGAAGAGGTTGCTCGAAGCAAAGGAGAACATGCTGAAGATGTCAAATTTCGATAACACAGGCAATTTCTCATTTGGGATAAGGGAATACATTGATGTACCGGAAATGGAATACGACCCAAAGCTTGGCGTGCTGGGCTTTGATGTCTGCGTGACACTTGAGAGACCTGGTTACAGGGTCAAGCGCAAAAGACTCTCATCAAGGATAGGCAAGGGTCATATGATAAAGAAGGAAGAGGCAGTTGAGTTTGCAAAGGAAAAATTTGGAGTGAAAATAGAGGAATAATTAAGGTTTTCTTTGGAAAAGAAAGTCCTTAAGGCAAAAGAAAATAATAAAAAGTGTTTCACTGACGTTCACAGAAAAATATTATCTTAGATTCATTGAAAACTGCCATCCTCATGTGGCAATGAATCCGGGATCC
>CAYJUT010000139.1:0-1809 GCA_964373415.1 uncultured archaeon
GGGCTCGTAGTCTAGTTTGGTTAGAAAAGGAAGCAGTCACTTTCTTCGATTATGATCCGAGGTTCGGGTAAACTTCTTTAAAAAAGAAGTTTAATCAAGAAACAACTCAAGAAACAACTTGATTTCGGAAAACCTTGAGACAGGAGTTCAAATCTCCTCGAGCCCATAAGCCCTTTTCTTCGCCAGTGAAAAGACGTACTTCGTACGTTCGTCGATAGCGAAAATCCTTAATGGAAAAAGAAGCATATCATTTTCTTTTATTTATGTCCTTGTAATACGGCGCGCTTTCTAGAGCAGTAAAACCGAATGTCGCAAATAGCGAGCCGTACAGGAAAGAGCTCAGGCTTCCTAGCGAGGGATTAAGCAAAATAAGCACATCGAAGGCCGAGAATACTATCAGGCTGTAAGGTATCATCCACCAAGTGAGGTGCCAGCTTTTCCTTATTGTCTTCATATCACGCTTGTGGAACGGCATCGAATAGAATTTTCTGTAGACAGGCCAGTTCTTTTTCATTGTCATCCATATCATAACGATAAGTGGCAGTGTTGAAATGTATCCAAGAACGAATGCGGCTACGCCTGTGTTGCCGTAAGAAATTTCCACCAGGAATGCCACAATACTCAGGAACGCAACCAGAATCCCGAAAAGCGGATTGAGCGTGGTTATCATGTAATTGTTGCGTGATTTCATATTATTACGTTCTCCCCACAGATATAAATCCTGTGTGTACGACCTGTGAGGGCACCGGATGCGTGAATCCGTGGACGCTTGTCCACCGCCGCTGGATGTTTTCCAGTATACTGACATGCGAGAATTTTAATTTTTCCATGGCCTCGGCAACTTTAATCTGCTGCTCTATGTGCGGGCTATACACGGCTAAAAATCCGCCTTTCTTCAATGCCTTGTGTGCTCTCCGCACAGTATTTTCCGAATTCTTGAAGTCCATTGTAATAAGGTCATAGTTGCTGCCGGCAAATCGCTCACCGGGCTTATTGACGAGCCTGATATTTTTGAAGCCGCTTTTTTCTATGTTTTCCTTGATTATATCAGCATGTTCTTTCTTTATTTCATAACAAGCAACCGAGCCGTTCGGAACTAAATTCGCAATAAAAAGCGATAGAAAGCCGGAGCCGCCGCCAAGATCAAGACATTTCCAGTCTGGCTGCAGACCAACAGCGGCCACAATCTGCCCTGCATCTTTTCGCGTTATTATCTGCGGCCCACGCCTGAATTTTTTCTCGATCTCAATGTAGCTCATGAATAAAAATAATTCTGTACCTTTTAATAGGAAAAGGGGGATATTTTATCTAGGAATGCTTCCTGTAAAGCATTCTGGATGCCATGTGAGGAAGAGCCATGGGTTATAAAGAACATATCATTATGACAAAAGCAAAACAGAAATACCATAAGCTTGATGTGAACGCATTTTCGAAGGCAGTCGCAATGCTCGGCTTCGTGCTCTGGGTCGTTGCAACAATATGGCACGGGCCGCTAGGAAACCCGTCAGTGATGGGCTACATGTACCCGTCGTTTTCTTTTGTCAGCCCGATAAATGCAGCAATGTTATTGGCCGTATGGATAGTTTCGTTTTACGTTATCGGCTGGCTCATCGCGACGTTCTACAACTGGAATCTCAGGAAGTAATTGATCTAAAACAACTTTCTAAAGGACTGAATATGTTTTCTTTTTCCCGTAAGTTTTTGTTTGTGAACTGCAGTGAACCACATTTATAGCTGACCAACTTAATATTCTGGATAAGCTCTGTTGAAATGCTCAAAGAAAAGCAGCGACGTAGACCTATACGTCTA
>CAYJUT010000140.1:0-1806 GCA_964373415.1 uncultured archaeon
TAGATATTACTGTACAAGCAGCTCGAATACGATTGCTCTGCGATACGTATGTATTTCGCGGCAGACAAAAACTCGTTGATGCAATTGTCAAGCAGCAAAAAAGAATACTAACTATGCGACAAAAAATGGCCAAAACTGCTCCAGATACAGAAGCCAGGAAATTCTCGTCGGCAAAGGCTGTTGAAATTTTATCTGAAATCAAATGGGTCCAAAGCAATAGGCATGTCTTAAAAAATATACTTTAGCTTCGTCAAATCCTTATTTCGCGTTTAACCTGTGACATCACGTTAGAGAGAATCGTACCTAAGGTTTGATTCTCCACAATGGGCCCGGCACATATACAACCGTATGTTTGGTTCACTCAATTTTTTTTCTGCTTCTTTACAACCAACTGGGCATCTGTGTGATGCTTTTCAGCGTCTGTCTTCATTTCTCTGGAAGAGTGCCCTTTATAGGCTAATTTGGTGGCAATAGTCGTGTATAATACGGTAGCTATTATGACAACAAATATGATGTCTGAGAAAACCGCAGCTTCCTTGATGCCGGCACTCGCGGGCAGCTGTGCCAGAACAGCCGCTGCAAGACCTCGCGGTCCCATGACGCGCATGACATTCTTTTCGACTCTTGTCGCATGGAATTTCAGCAACCCAATCTCTACTATCACAAACCTGACAATAATGAGTGCCACTGCGATTGCCAAGCCATAAATAACATAAGTCGGGTTTATCATGACAATAATTCCAAGAAATACAAAAAAGAAAGACCTTATGAAAAATGACACTTCTGAATGGAAACTGCGAAACAAGGAATCTGCTCCGCTTCTCCTCTTCACTTTCAGAATCCTGGACATCGTTATGCCATTACCCAGAACTATGCCGAAGAAAAGCGAGGCAATTGCACCGGAACCGGCTGCTGACTCGACAACCACGTAAACGACAAATAGAGCCGCCAGGGTGAGCATGTAATCAAATGGCTTGCCTTTCAGCTTCTCAAGGATGAAGAGCCACACAATGCCAAGAATAACTCCAATGACAGCTCCTATGGAAAAGCCGGCTAAAATACCCTGGAAAGCAGAGTAGTTTGAATTTGCTGCTATAATATTAATAAGTGCTATGGAAACTACGATAACTAGGGGATCTGTAAAAATAGATTCCAGATTCAATATAGTCTTTACATTCACTCCAAGATTCATTTTGCTTACAATGGATATTACAATCGCAGAGCTCGTGCCACCTACTATGGCACCCAGCAGCAAACCAACCAATAAGCTAAAGCCGAATAACCAGGTGGCAAGAAACCCCACAACAATCATGGAAACTACAACCCCCAGTATACCCAGCAGCATGCCGCGCGGCGCGCCACGGACCAGCTGGTAGAAGTCCATGTTCAGGCCTGCATCGAATAGAATTATAAGCAGTGCCACGGCAGCAAGAAATGGTGATATTGTTATGAAAAGAGACCTGTCAACAAGATGAAAAACAGGACCTATCAATATTCCTATCAAAAGAAGCCAGATAACGTCGGAGACGTTTGTTTTTTTGAAAATAAGCGCACCAATATACCCGACAAATATCGTTATTGCAAAAAGTGTCAAAATTTCAAGGGCATTAATTTCAATCATATCAATCTATTCGAAGAATCGTATAAAAAACCTACAGAATTATCAGAAATGCTTGCCTGACTGAAATTTCAATCAATTTACAACAGGTGAAACAACAAGCCTAACAGTATCGGCGGGCTTATGTATTTCAGGCTACAACAAATCAGCTTTGGCATTTTTGATTCAGCCACCCAAACTTTCTTAAT
>CAYJUT010000141.1:0-1784 GCA_964373415.1 uncultured archaeon
ATATTATTCAAAGTCCTCTATTGTTTTTATTCTGGCTATCGTCCGTCTTATCTCGCGTATTCTGCCGGGATTTTTTACTGAAGCGCCTATTTCACTCGAGGCCATTTCCTTCGAGAGCTCCAGATGCATCTCCTTGAGCCTTTCCGCAAGTTCTTTTTTGGTCATTTCTTTTATTTTTCTTGATTTGAGTATAGCCATTATAATCACGCTTTTTCTGCTGACGTCTCTGTTGAAGCAGCGTCTTTTGCCTCTTCAGCAATTTTTATTTCCTCTTCTGTCGCAGGCGTCTGTTCCTGCTTCATTTTAAGTGAAAGCTCCATGTGCCTGAACATTATTTTTACAGTCACGCCAATGTTTCCCAGCTTGGGGTTAGCAACCGCGAAGCCTTTCATCACATCGCGCTTTGCAGGTTCGCCGCATTTTTTCAGGTAGCCAGCAATAAATCTCTCGCGTCTGCCGCGCTGGCCGCTTATCTTGCCCGATAAAACTATCTCGCATCCCACAGCGCCTGTGTCCATGATACGCTGAAGGTAATAGTTGCCGAGTTTCTTGAAATTGACGCCGCTCTCTATGGCAGCTGCAATTGTCTGCGCAACTATGATGGGATCCGCATCAGGATCATCTATTTTCTGGACGTCTATCTGCGGGTTCTCTATGCCAAATTCCTTCTTGAGTAATTCAACAGTTTCCTTTATTCTTTCTCCGCCGCTGCCAATTATCAGGCCCGGCGTTGTCGTGTGAAGTATTATTCTCGTGACTACAGGCGTATACTGGACTTCTATCGAGCCGCACTTTGCCTGTGCAAATTGTTTTCTTACGAATTCCCCAAGCTTGACGTGCTCCTTTGATTTCTGTATGAATAGCCTTTCTTTCATTTTGACATCTCCTTTTCGGCTTTCTCCACGTCTTTCTGGAGTTCCTTCTGCTCCATTTTTAGTTCCTGCAGTTCCTTCTTCATTTCTTCCCTTTCCTTCAACTCCTCGACTGTAACCACTTTCTTTGGCGGCTCTTTCTTGGTAAGCTGCTCTTTCACTTTCTTTTTTGAAACAGTGTCCTTTGGTTGCTTCCCTTTCTCTATCAGCATGATTTCCATGTTCGTGCTCTTCATGTCGGTGCCGAACGAGCCCTTCCTTCTGCGTCTTCTGAGATGCGAGCCTTTGTGGGCAGATGCGTGGACGAAAAGCCTGTCCATGTCCATGCCTTTGAATTCTGCGTTCTTTTCGCAGCTGCTGAGCAACAGAAGTATTTGCTTGACAGTTTTCGAATAATATTTGCCGCGAAGGCTTCGTTTTTCGGCGGCCAAATCTTCCAGCAGCCGCTTGACCCTGTTGAGAGGCTTACCCCTTATCACGTCACATATTACATACGATGACTTCTTGGATATTCTCATGTTTACGCCAGTCGCCTTCGCATAATTGTGTTTCGGAACGAACGTTTGCTTCATTTTATTCACCAACAACGTTGACTAGCACTTTGACTAGCTTGTCGCGATTTGTCCTGTCATTAACGTATCGAATAACTTCCGCATCCATTGATGGTTCAATATTTTCCGGTATGCTCAATGTTATGGCATTCCCTTCTATGTGCGGTTCGAAAACGATATTGAAAACGTACCTGCCGCCCGCGCCATATCTAAATAAATAGGCTATAGACGTTGCATCGCCTAATCTAGAGCCGCCGCGTCCCTTGAACTCACGTCTTATTTCTCCATATGGAACATTGATTAAATGGCTTCCCATAATATCACATTTTTATCTTTAGATTCATTGAAAACTGCCATCCTC
>CAYJUT010000142.1:0-1708 GCA_964373415.1 uncultured archaeon
TAATCGTAGAATAAGCCTGTTCTTAGGAACTTAACCTTTAAAACTTTATTCTCTAAAGATGGTTAATATGGTTTCAGCACGCAACGCGGACCAGCAGAAACTGGTGATGGTCATGTCAGGTGAGCTTAAGCAATCGATACAAATGCCTGAATGGTCGAAATTCGTCAAGACAGGCATGTCACGGGAAAGGCAGCCCGAGCAGGCTGATTGGTTCTATCAGAGAAGCGCCAGCATACTTAGAAAGATATACACGGACGGCCCTGTGGGCACCGAGAAGCTTCGCAGCTATTATGGCGGTTTGCACCGAAGAGGCCACAAGCCTGCGCGCTTCGCAAAGGGCGGCGGCAAGCTGATAAGAACCATACTGCAGCAGCTCGAAACAGCCGGATACGTTGCAAAGGCCGAAAAGAATCGCGGCCGCATAGTAACGCCAAAGGGACAGAAGTTTGTTGACAACGCCGCAAAACAGGCAAAGTGACTTCTAGTTATTGCTGATTTATAGTTATAGTTAGCTCACAAGGAAGTAATACAAGAAAGAACGAAGTTCTTTCTGTACAGGAAGAATTTTTAATTCTTCCTTGTATCCTGTTTGTTTCCTTGTAAAGCTATAAAAGAACAATGACAAAAAATTAAGTGATCTTATGGTATCAGAGGAAGAAATCAAGAAGCGAATTCAGCAGAAAATGCAGGCGTCTCTGGAACAGCAGCAGCAGACGCAGCAGATGCAACAGACTGAAGAGGTGCTCAAGAAAGTGATGAGCCAGGTTCTTGACATGAAAGCGCGCGAGCGCCTCTCGAACATGAAGCTTGTGAATCCGGAAGTTGCAATGCAGCTTCAGATGTATCTTGCCCAGCTATACCAGTCGGGCCAGCTGCGTGAGCGCATCACGGACGAGCAGCTTGTCATGATATTAAGAAAGCTCACGGAAAAAAGAGAGACAAAAATAAAGAGGAAATGAAATTTATCTATAAGACATTGGTAAAATCCATTTTTCTGTTGCGCCCAGAATGGGATGGTTGGTGTCTTTAACAGCCAAAAACCCTGCAACTTGTATTCCATTACTGTATTCTTTTGGATAGTGTACTGCATGAGGATCGCCAAACCGTTTACCATTTATTTCGCCCGTAGTAAAATATACCCTTGGTGCATTTTTACTTTCTCCGGGTATTGGCCCGCCTCTTCCGAGACCCCATCCATGAACTACTGTTGATGGGCTTGTTGCGTCAGTTACTATAAGCTCTTCCATGTACGCATCAAACATTTTTGCACGGCCATCGCTGCCAACTGAGAAAAACGGAAAAAACCCTTCGCAGATAACACCGTTTTTTGATCTAGGTAAAACCCTTTCAGGTTTTTCTTCGTATTTCAGCCTAGACGGCAACTTTAGCTCACCAGCTTTGTAAGTTTTTGAGTCTCCTGTACCGTCTCCGGGCAAAAAAACTATGGCATACATGTCTAGAGGGCGTAAATCAAATCCATACTTGATGGGTACCACAGTTCTGGCGGAATTGGGCTTTTCAGGCGTTAAAGCCAAATCTGGAAAATCCTGGACGTGAAATTCATTATCAAATAGCCACCTGTACCCTTCTAACGCAAGTCCAAGTTGACGAGTAAGCCCTCTTAAATCCAGATCTGTCGGATTCATAGGTATTCATTATTTAGGTACGTATATAAATAGATTGTATTTAAATTACTTTAAAGTGGTGA
>CAYJUT010000143.1:0-1678 GCA_964373415.1 uncultured archaeon
CATAATTACAACACCATGCTTGCTATCTTTCCAATTACGGTGAAGCGCTCAACAACTTCTCTGGCCATTGCACTGCGCACTTCAGTTCCCGTGGGCTCGCACGTCTTCGGGTTCACCACAACGGCCGCGTTATCGCTGAAGCTTACGCGCATCCCATCGTAGCGCATGTATTCCTTCTTCTGCCTGATAACAACTGCGTGAACAATGGTATGCCGGACCTTTTCATTGCCTTTTTTCACGCTGCATATGATGACGTCCCCAACGCCCGCTCTTGGCAGTCTCCTTATGCGGCCATGATAGCCCTTCACAGCTATTATTTCCAACACCTTCGCTCCGGAGTTGTCAGCGCAAACCAGCTGGGCACCAAGCGGCAGCGGTCTCGTCATTTTTGATGTAAGTCCTTTCATGATTATTCACCATTCTTCCCGAATATTTTCAGAATGTATGACACCCTGAATATTCGAAAAAATTCTAGTTGCATATCTATCACATTTTTTCGAATATCACAAACGCTTTTGATTTTGAGAGGGGCCTGCACTCGCCAATGCTAACCTTATCGCCGATCTTGGCCGATATGCATTTCGGGTTGTGCGCGGCAATCCTTGTCTTGCGTCTCTCGTAACGTTCGTACTTCGGCACAAGCGTATAGTAATCCCATTTGACTATTGCAGTGTTCGCGCCCTTTGCAGACATAACGGTTCCTTTGAACAGTCGCCCGCGTATCTTTGTATGGCCATGCCATGGGCACTTCTCGCTGCCGCAGTTCTCCTTTGGCTGTTTCGCTTCCACGCCTATGTTCCCTGATTTCTTTTTCATCATTTCACCAGTCTTGTTTCTTTTCCCATTTTTATAATATTGAGAACCTTGATTATCCCTTAATTTGTCAAAGTTCACAATAAGGGCTTTGAACAAAACGTATATTATTCAAAGTCCTCTATTTTCTTTGACTGCAAGCTACTTTCTTTTCCAAAGAAAGGAGCTTACCATTTTGTTTCCTTTCTCTTTATCCGGTCTTCCGGTCTCGCGACGATGTAGTCGCCTTCGATATCAACATTCTTTCCCTGCAACCTGACGCGGAAAACAGATCCCTTCTTCTGCACGATTTTTCCGCTGATTGACAGTGTCTTCATGGTTTCGTCCAAAATTCTACCTTCAATTCCTTTCTGAGCCCTATTCTGAGATTTTAGCACTTTGCAGTCCAGTCCTATAAGTTCGTGCCTCAATATGTTGCTCGGGTTTCGCATACGATTACCTAAGATTTTCTTTGGAAAAGAAAACCTTAATCAAAAGAAACATATTATTTATTTCTCTGATTAAACTTTCTTTCCAAGAAAGTTTACTATGAGATCTCTATTATTTCGCGCGGAAATCCTTCCTTGGCAAGTATGTCACGGACCCTGTCGCGATGGTCGCCCTGAAGCCCGATCTCGTCATTCTTGTATGTGCCGCCACATGCAAGCTTCGATTTCAGTTTCTTCAGGAGGTCCCTGACATCTATCTTTGAACTGTCTATGCCCCTTATGATAGTCATGCTCTTCCCATAGCGTTTTTGTACCATTTCAACGCGTATTTTCTGGGTCTCCTTCGCTATCGTCTGGCACACGCACAGTTCAGGGGGTAATCCGCACTTTGGACAAACCATTTTTATTTGCTCCTCCTTTCTCGATTATCTAAAGAT
>CAYJUT010000144.1:0-1626 GCA_964373415.1 uncultured archaeon
AAGAAAGAACGAAGTTCTTTCTGTACAGGAAGAATTTTTAATTCTTCCTTGTATCTTGTTTGTTTCCTTGTAGAGCTATAACACTTATATCGGTCTCTTCTTGCATTTCTCTTACAACAGCGCGTTCTTCATCCTCGCCATCTTCTACTTTGCCGCCAGGAATGTGCCATTTGCCGCTTAAGAAATGTCCTTCTATATCAGCCTTTTTACCGATCCGTATACGACCGTTATGTTCTACAATGGCAGCTACAGCGATTTTTGTCATAAAAATAAGCTTATTTCTTATTGTTAAAAGCTTTCAGACCTCAATATTATTATGTTTTACGACTTGCACGTGCACACGAGCATGTCCATAGGCGAGAACACAATAGATGAGATGGCCGAGATGGGAAAGCGCCTCGGCCTGACAGGCATAGGTGTTGTAAGATATTACACCGCAGGCCTGCCGCCTCTTCAGGAAGTGGACGGGATAGACATCATACCCGCAGTAATGCTGAAAGCAACGAAGACCGACGAGCTCAATTCGCTTGCAGATAAGGCACGCAACAAAACTGAGCTTTTGATGGTTCATGGCGGAGATTACGACATAAACAGGGCGGCATGCGAAAACCACCTCATCGATGTGCTATGCCATCCTGAACTCGGTCGCAAGGACTCCGGACTGGACCACATATGCGTGCGCGCAGCACACGACAATAACGTGGCGATAGAGATAAACTTCCGAGAAGTGCTCGAGAGCTACAAGAGAAACCGCGTTTACACGCTGTCGTCCATGAAGAAAAATATAGAACTCTGCAGGAAATACGAGACTAATGTGGTCACCTCCTCTTCTGCGGTCACTAGATGGGGTA
This sequence comes from uncultured archaeon, assembly GCA_964373415.1. Classification (GTDB taxonomy): domain Archaea; phylum Aenigmatarchaeota; class Aenigmatarchaeia; order GW2011-AR5; family GW2011-AR5; genus GW2011-AR5. The sequence continues at coordinate 852 of CAYJUT010000144.1, forward strand.
TGAGATCCGGGAGAGAACTCGCCTCGCTTGCCAACCTACTTGGACTTGAACTTGGCAGGGCTATCGATACGACATCAATGATACCGGAGCGCATAATACAATATAACAGGGAAAAGCTATCTGGAAAAAGAACTGAGGGCGTTCGAGAGGTGGAATAATGATAGTACATATAGCAGTTTTCAAATGGAGGAGTAATGTAAAGAAATCTGATGTAGATAAGATTCTATTAAATGTTTCTAATCTCAAGACGAAAATACCTGGAATTATAGATATTAGATGTGGCGAGAATTTCTCAAAGCACAGCAAAGGGTTTACACATGCTGTTGTTGTAACTGCAAAAAATAACAATGCCTTACAAGCTTATCGCGAACACCCTGAACATAAGATAGTCGCTGATAAAATTGAAAAGATGGAAGAAGATGGTATGGGAGTAGATTTCAAATCAGACTGACGGGTTGATAGTGAATGAAAATAAGAGAAGCACAAGATATTGTTAAAAATTTTGCCGCAAGCAACGGATGGAAAGACGAGCCGAATATAGACAAATTTGACCATTTGCATGAAGAACTCCTGGAAATGAGCAAACATTTGCGGTACAAAGATATTGAAGAAAGAAAAGAAATAATAAAAGACAAGAAAGACGTTTTTGAGGATGGTATAGGAGATTTGCTATTTGCATTGCTTAGACTTTCCAATCAGTTGAACGTTGATGCCGAAAAAGCGTTTGAAGAAGTTTCTAGCAAAATAATCAAGCGATACGATGGTAGCAGAGAAT
>CAYJUT010000145.1:0-1614 GCA_964373415.1 uncultured archaeon
CAACAAGAGTTTACTCTTGTTTGTATCCAGAATATTAAGTTGGTCAGCTATATATAGAGTTGCTTACAATTGGATGTGTATGCAAAAATAAATTTGGAAATTGCGTACATACTAGGAGCTCTTAGAGATGCAACTTTTGATGTAAGAGAAGCAAAAAATTACGAAGTCAAAATGGCTCAGAAAGATAAAAATGGCTTCTTTACATGAAAGGACTCTTCGAAAAGAATTTCTTTGCGTCAGGAAAAATTCCTAAACATGTTAATGGCACAGAAATTCTTCGTATAAACAACAAAATAATTAGAAAACAAAACAACAAGACCCAGATGAATTATTTAAGTGGTTTTTTGATGCAGAAGGTGGTCTACCAAAAGATCCAAAAAATGCAAAACAAAAATATATATCTTTTAGCCAAAAAATATAGAATCTCTCGAATTCATAAGACAGTTGCTCGTAAAAAATAATTTCAAACCAACAAATTTGACATTTTGTGGTGGTATTTGGGAGTTCAGATTGGCTAGAAGAGACAATATAATAAAATTTTGCGATATTGTAAGCAGCTCGCACGGAGATAAAATAAGACGAATGAAAATTCTAAAATCGGGATATTTTCCCCAATTTGGCGGGGGAGCACTACCAGGGGTGGAAAGAACGTAAGTCACGAAAGACGTACGTTCTCACTATGGCTGCGGTTTAATTGGATTCAACGCCAGGAACCTTACCCGTGAAGTTTAGAAGTTCTGAAGTCACTAAAGGTAAGGTTTATATTTCGGTGAAACCGGTTAGATATATGCGAATCAGGATAGACTTTGATAAAATTACTGAGAGAGAAAAGGGCTACCTGTGTGGATTTTACGTCGGCGATGGAAACATATTTGTTTATCCTAAACAATGGATATACAGATTACGTTTTCATACCTATGTAAATGAGATACACGTACAGAATAATTTAGTGAAAATCTGTAGCAAACTTTGCAACAACATCAGAAGATACAAAGCAAAGAATAATACAGTTATCATAGAAATTCACTCGAAAGACCTTTTAGCTTCCATAGATAAACATGTAACAAAAAATGGGCTAAGGAATTTGAGGGCACCTATCTCTTTTAGAAAAGGATTTATCGAAGGTATGACAGATAGCGATGGGTATGTTCAAAGAAAATATGCAGAAATAACTACTTTGAATAAAAAACTCAAATCGAATCTTATCTTAGATTCATTGAAAACTGCCATCTTCATTTATGCAAACAATGAATCCGGGATCCTGTCGTTGACAAACCCGCGACTTCGTGCAAAAGACTTCCAGAGAAGCCTTTTGGCGACTCAGGTTGAGCAGAGCTCAACTTCGGGTTAGTCGTGGGTTATATTGCCAACGATTTGATATCCATATTAGAGACATTGAACACCACGTTCAATGTCAGAGAGTTTGAATCGCATTTATCTAAGAATAAAGGTTACAGAATTGGTTTTTCATTGAAATATGAACAATTTTATCCTATGAAATGGACTTCTAAATGCGGACAGACAGCAGAATGAGGGTCACTCTAAAGGGGTTACCTGACAAGCTGAGAAGTGCTGCATGGCCGTCGTCAGTTCGTGCTGTGAAGTGTCGTGTTA
>CAYJUT010000146.1:0-1614 GCA_964373415.1 uncultured archaeon
CAGTCGCATTCGTGTCATTGTCAGGCGGCGTCCTGCGTTTATCATGGAAAAAATACGCAGTCGCCACTTTCGTAGGCTCCATACCAAGGACATTCATACTTGGCGTCGTTGGGTGGGAACTTGGTTCTGCGTACATCGTATTGGCAAAACGATTGAGCGCTTTAGAGAACATTCTGGGTAACATTCTGGCACTTGTTGTAATAGGGCTGATGGCATACGTACTATACAATTATCGCCACAAGTATGTCCATCATCTAAGAAATAGAGCATCGCCCAGGAAAGACGCAGGTAAATGAATTATATTTTTATTTTCTTGCTGCCGATTATTTTTGCAAGACTCTCTTCTTCCTGCTTTCTTATAAGGTTTTCTTCCATACCTTCGATTAGCGTCTTGAGGCCATGTTCCGCCTTTTGCCTTGCATCAAGAAGTTCGCTGGTCTTTTCGTACATTTTTTCTAGCTGTCCATCTATTCGCTTCAGCTCAAGTTCAAGCCTGACAACTTCGTGCTTCATTTCTTCTTCCAGTGTCATATAGATCACTGCCACGCATCAATCAAAGGAAAAGAAACCGCAAATACCTAATAATTATATGGTTGTCAGAGTTCTTAAATTTACATTAAGCTGCATTTGGGTGTAATAGAGAATCCAGATAAGTTTCAGCAGCTCTTACTAGTTTATCCAATGGTCTGCCTGCCATTTCGTATCTTGGATTTTTTTGAAGAGATTTCAAAACACCCAAATACCTTCTAAACGCATGGTCTTCTACTTGTGTTAATATGGGAGGCTGCCGGCCTGTAACATCTCGAATAAATTCAATTTCGTGATAAAAAAGCGGCGGTAGCATATGCAGTAAATAATTATTTGCAACCCTTTCGGACATATGCATTATGATACCTTCTAAAAATATTCGTATAAAGAATACTTATACCTGTTTTAGAGCGTCTTGAACATGTAAGGGGCTTCGAGAACGTAAGAAAGCTTGCGATAATATTCCCTTGCTCCCACACCGCTTGTAACAGATATGTTTGATTTACCATGCTGACGCGCTATTTCTTCCGCCTTTTCCATTAGTTGTCTGCCGAGCCCTTTGTGCTGCCACAAGCCATCTGACGCACTTCGTGCGTCGTTTTCCCCATCCCTTGTAGAGAATGGTACCATGCCTCCGTAAACATGAAGCTCCCTGATTTTTGCGGCCGTGCTGTTGTCAATCCTCATTCGTAGGAAAGCAAAGAGTGCATCTTCATTTTCAAAGCTGAGAAATATTTCTTTGCCGCCGGATGCTTCATATTCTATCATGGAAAGTGATGGCACGTCTCTACTGTTGACACGACCGATTTCCCTGCATCTTATACATTTACATAAAATGCCTTCTTTTTCCATTTGCATCTTTGCCAACTGTCTGAGGTTGGTTGTCTTCGCGCCAGCTTCCGGCTTGTGCTCTGATATATCACGCATAACGCGCTTTATTCTGACATAAGGTGGCACAATTTTCTTGAATTCTATAAGCAGCCTTATCATCTGCTCGTTGCTAAGCGGAATGTATTTTCCGTTTTTCCAAAGTTCGTGAAGTTCTGTTCCTGGTATCACCAAAGTTGGATATATTTTGATTTCATC